>BACX01000068.1 GCA_000333335.1 Sphingomonas-like bacterium B12
GGATCGAGACGGTGCGGGGCCTGGGCTATCGCCTGGTCGAGGCGGCGTAATGCGCCTGCTTCCTCGTTCGCTCACCGGGCGCCTCGTCATGACCGCGCTGGCGGCGACGGCACTGGCGCTGGGCTTCGCGGCGCTGTCGATCGGCCATGTTCTCGGGCGCTTCGTGATGCACGGGCTGGACGACCGGCTCGACGCGCAGATCGCTATCGTGTCGCGGGCCGTGCGCCCGGACGGCACGATCGATGCCGTGCGCGCCGTCGACGTGCCGCCGTTCGATACGCCGGGCTCGGGATGGGCGTGGGAATTGGTCGCGCCGAAAGGAAAATTGCGTTCCAACTCGCTAGGCCCTGCGGACCTGCCGCTGCCGATCGGCTGGGAGAAGCCGCCCGCGCCGCCAGTCGATCGGCATCATGGGCGGCCCGACGATCCGTGGCGCACCCGCCCTCTCGACGGGGCCGATGCCGATGGTCAGGCTGTCCACGGCAGGATCGCGACGATCCCGACCGCCGACGGCGACGCGTTCGTCATCGCGGTCGCTCCACGCGCGATTGTCGACCGTCCGCTGCGGGCCGCGACGGGGCCGTTGTTCCTGTCGCTGATCCTGCTGGCGGCGTTCCTGATCCTGGCCCTGCTCGTCCAGCTCCGCATCGGGCTGAGGCCGTTGCGCCGGCTGCGCGCCATGGTGGGGGAGGTGCGGGCCGGGGACCGGCGGACGATCGTGATCGCGGAACCGACCGAGCTGCTGCCGCTGGTCGGCGAACTCAATGGGATGATCGAGGCCAATGAACAGGCGCTGGCGCGCGCTCGCGGGCATGCCGCCAATCTCGCCCACGGTCTCAAGACGCCGCTTGCGACATTGCGCCTCGAACTCGCCGCGCGGGCTGGTGCGGAGGACGCTGCTCTCGTCACGCTGGTGGACAGGATGCAGCAACAGATCAGGCATCACCTCGGGCGGGCACGGGCGGCGGAGATAGGGACGAAAGGCGCCGTCGTGTCCCTCCTGCCCGTCGTCGACGCTCTGGTCGCGACGATGGCGAAGATTCACGCCGATCGCGAAGTCCTCGCGATCACGGCCATCCAGCCCGATCTCGCGGTGCGTTGCGATCCTCAGGATCTGGACGAGCTGCTCGGCAACGTCCTCGACAATGCCTGGCGCCATGCCCGATCGCGCGTGCGGATCCACGCGGATCGCGACGGCGCCGCGATCCTGATCGTCGTAGCCGATGACGGCGCCGGCATGACGAGCGGAGAGATCGACACGGCGCTGCTTAAGGGGCGACGCCTCGACGAAGCCGGCGCGGGGCACGGTTTCGGCCTGCCGATCAGCCGGGAACTCGCGGAGCTGCACGGCGGATCGCTGGAGCTGCGCCGGGAAGATGGCGACCTTGGTGGGCTTGCGGCCCTGATCCGTTTGCCCGCGGCCATTCGT
>BACX01000067.1 GCA_000333335.1 Sphingomonas-like bacterium B12
TCCGCTATGGGCGGAGACTTCGCTGCAGACGCGGATCAATCCGGCCGGTAGCACCGCAGGAAGATGGCGGCGATCCGCGATGCCTCGCGGCGGACTTCCTCCTCGTCGCGTTGCTCGATGCCCCAGAGCAGGCGCTGGGGATAACTGCCGGCGCACAGACTGAGGAAAGTGCCCGCCGCCTCGCCCGGATCGTCGCGGCGGAGCGCGCCTGTTTCCATGTGGATCGACAGATATTCGGCCAGAAGGATCCGGCTTCGTCCGGGGGCGCGATCGTAGAAGATACGCCCGATCTCCGGAAAGCGCTCGACCTCGCTGATGATCAGCCGTTGCAGCGCCAGCGCGTCGGGTAAGGTGATGCGGGAGATGAACTTCTCCCCGAAGCCGACCAGTACCTTGTCGATCGGAAGGGTCGGATCGAGCATCGCCGTCATCAGCGCCCGGAAGGCGACCGTCGCGGAATCGAGCACGGCCGCGAACAATTCCTCCTTCGAGGCGAAATAGCTCCACAGCGTGCCTTTGGAGCCGCCCAGATCGGCAGCGATGCCGGACATCGTCGTCCGGTCGTAGCCATTCTCCAGGAAAGCGCGGGTCGCCAGTTCGATGATCGCGGCCCGCCGCTCGGCCTTCCGTGTCTCGCGGCGACCTGGGGGAGGCGTTGCGGTGCTCGTCATGAATTCGTACTATAGAGTACGGTTTTATGTTGACAAGCGATTTGGGCGGGCTCAGATAAAAACCGTACTTCATGGTACGGAGATTCGATCATGCATCTCGCGGGTATTCCTCGGGCGCCGTTGCGCGTGGCTGCATTGTCATTGCTGCTGTCCGGATGCGTGGCGGTTCCGAAACTGGGGCCGCGCCCGGACGTCCGCTC
>BACX01000066.1 GCA_000333335.1 Sphingomonas-like bacterium B12
CTTCGCGATCTGGAGCGGATACTCCTTCTGCTTACCCGTCGTCTTGTCGAACCGCACCAATTTGGCACGGTCACCTGCCGCATATTGGGACAGTCCGCCCACCGAGATCATCGCGTCGAGCAGGGTCATGTTGGCGCGGTACGGCAGGCTGGCCGGCTTGTCGGTCGCGCCGACGATGCGGACCTGCTGCGAATAGGTGCCCTGGAAATTGTCCACCATCACCGAGACGAGCGGATCCTGCACGTACTTGGACAGCGCGGCCTTGATGTCTTCGGAAAGCTGCGCGGGCGTCTTACCCACGGCGGGCAGGTCGGCGATCAGCGGCGTGGTGATGCGGCCGTCGGGGCGCACCTGCACCTTGCCGCCAAGCTCCGGATTGCGCCACACGAAGATCGTGAGCTGGTCCATCGGGCCGATGACATAGGCCTCGCCCGGCTCTTCCTGGGTGGAGACGAAGTTGGCGGGCGGCAGCGGCGGACCGCCGGCCCCCGATGCGCAGCCCGTCACGACACTGCACAGCATCGCCGCCAGCACCGTCTTCGAAGCGCCCTCGAACCGCATGACCTAAATCCCCTTCATTCGCCGCGAAGGGACATGCACCGAGGCCTTCGGCACACGCGTTCGCGGGTCTTCCGATCGTCGGCCTACGCTGTGAGAGGTTATTTTTACGTTAGGATAACAGCGCTTTCGGGGGAAATTGCAATTTCGCGTGGAGCCGGGTGGCCGAGGAAGGCGACCGGCGAGGCCGTGGCGCCATAGGCCCCGCCGAGAAATACGGCGATGACGTCACCCGCTTCCGCGAGGGGCAGCATGGCATCGTCGGCCAGCCGATCGAGCGGGGTGCAGAGGCAGCCGACGACGCTCGCCTCTTCCTTCGGTTCGGTGCCGAATTTCGTCGCGACGGCAACGGGATAGTTGCGGCGGACGACCGTCCCGAAATTGCCCGAGGCTGCGAGCTGGTGGTGCAGCCCGCCGTCGGTGACCAGGAAGACCTTGCCGTGGCTCACCTTCCGGTCGACCACGCGGGCGAGATAGACACCGGCCTCCGCGACCAGCCAGCGTCCGAGCTCGATCGCGTAACGCGAGGCCTCCCCGCCGACCCGTTCGGCGAGCGCCGCACCAATCGCCTCAACATCCAGCGCGACGTCACCGGCGAAGTACGGCACGCCGAATCCCCCGCCCAGATTGACCAGCGGGGCGCGAGCACCCGTCTCTTCGTCGATCCGTCGGGCCAGCGCGACGCTGTTGGCCTGCGTCTCGATGATGGCGTCAGGGTCGAGCGACTGGGAGCCGGCGAAGATATGCAGTCCGCGATAATCCGCGCCGGCATCCACAAGGCGCCGCACCAAATCCGGCACCCGTGCCTGGTCGACGCCGAACGGCTTGGCGCCGCCGCCCATCCGCATCCCCGATCCGCGCAACTCGAATTCCGGGTTGATGCGGACGGCGAGGCGTGGCGTCAGCCCCAGCGCCTCGCCGATCGAGAGCGCGCGATCCGCCTCATGCTCGGATTCGAGATTAATCGTGGCACCGGCGCGGATCGCCGCCTCCAGCTCGCGCGCCTTCTTGCCCGGTCCGGCGAAGCTGATGCGATCGGCCGCCATTCCGGCATCGATCGCGCGCGCCAATTCCCCGTCCGAAGCGACGTCGAAGCCATCAACCATGCCCGCCATAGCCGCGACGAGAGGCGCGAACGGGTTGGCCTTCACCGCATAGTGAATCTCCAGCCCCGCCGGCATCGCCGCGCGCAGCCGCCCGACCCGCCGCGCGATCATCCCGAGATCGTAGACGAACAGCGGCGTGTCGCCGGCTCGCTCGATCAGCGCGGTGACGTCATGACCGCCGATCAGCAGACAGTCTTCGGCATCGGCCTCATAGCCGGGCGGGATCGGGCCGAGCGGCTTCACGCGCCATGCTCCTTTGCAATGGCGGCACGATCGAGCTTGCCGTTGGGGTTGCGGGGAAGTCGGTCCACCCAGATCACCTCGCGGGGGTGCTGGAAGGTGGGAAGCTCGGCCTTGAAGTGAGCGGCCAGCCGGGCCTCGTCGCCCGATCCACGCACCACCAGCCGGATCGCCTGCCCCACCCGTTCGTCCGGCACGCCGAGCGCCACCGCCTCCACCACCGCGCCGCTGGCGATCGCCGCTTCCTCGATCTCGGTCGGGCTTACGCGGTTGCCGGACACCTTGATCATCTCGTCATCGCGCCCGACGAACCGCAGAAGCCCCGCCGCGTCCCGCACAACCGTATCGCCGGACCAGACGGCGGTGCCGCCATAGCGCGATCCCGCCGGCGCCGGCCGGTAGCGCAGCGCCGTCCGCTCCGGATCGTGCCAATAGCCCTGACCGACCAGCGGCCCGGCATGGACCAGTTCGCCCGGCTCGCCCTCGTCGGCGATCGCACCATCCGGCCGCACAACCATCACCTCGGCGAACGGAATGGCGCGCCCGATCGATTCGGGATGCGCATCGACCAGCGTCGGATCGAGGCGGGTCGAGCGGAAGGCTTCGGTCAGGCCGTACATCAGGGTCAGGTTGGCCTGCGGGAACAGTCCGCGCAAGCGGCGCACCAGCGGCACCGGCATCCGCCCGCCCGTCGCGGAGAGAATACGCAGCGTGTCGCCCGCCCCGTCTGCCCACTTCGCCTCGGACAATTTGAGCCAGAGCGGCGGCACGCCTGCCAGCGTGGTGACATCATGCCGCGCGACCGCGCGCACGACATCGTTGGCCACCAGATAATCGAGCGGCACCGCAGAGGCGCCCGCCGCCCAGGTCGACAGCAACTGGTTCAGCCCGGCGTCGAAGCTCAGCGGCAGCACCGCGAGCGTCCGGTCCTGCGGTTCGACACGCAGATAATGCGCCACCGTTACCGCGCCGAACCACAGATTGGCGTGACTCAGCATCACGCCCTTGGGCCGGCCGGTCGAACCCGAGGTATAGAGCAACGTCGCCAGAGCATCGGTGTCGCCGTCGGACGGCGGCAGCGGCGCGGGGTGATCGAGCAGGCCCTCCTCGTTCGACAGGGCGCAACCCTCCGGCAGATCGCCCGGCGCCAGAAGCGTCGCGCGCGCCGGCTGGGTGATCAGCAGCCGCGCACCGCTATCGGCGAGGATGTGCGCCACCTGCGCACGCTTGAGCAGCGGATTGACCGGCACATGCACCAGCCCGGCTCGCGCGCACGCCAGCGCCAACAGGCAGGCGGTGCGCGTCTTGGGGATCCAGCTCGCGATCCGCTCGCCCGGCGCGGCGCGATCCGCGAGATGCGCCGCGAGCGCGCCGACCGCATGATCGAGGCCGGCGAAATCCAGCTCCCCCTCACGATCGATCAGCGCCATATCGTCCGGCCGCCCGCACAGCGTCAGCCGATCGAGCCGTTGCGGCAGCGCTTCCAGCCCGTCCCATTCGCTCGCCGCTTGCAATTCCATCCCCCGCCGCGCCACAGATTGCGCGTGGGGATAGCGCGATGACCGTCTCGGTGGAATGGCTGGATGACTGGGACGCGATCGCCGCGCGCGCCGGCGACACGCTCGATCGCGCGCATCGGCCGATCCTGTTCGACCGGCTGCACTGGTATCGCCTGATGGGCCGCCATCTCTATCCTGAAGCGCCGCCGGCTGTTCTGCACGCGAACGGCGGCTGGCTGTTCCTCGTTGGCGACGGCCCCCGCAGGGCGGTCGCACTCTCCAAATGGTACGGACTCGCGTGGCGATCGATCGGCGACGATCCGGCCGCGCTCGAGGCGATGCTCATCGAGACCGGCCGTCGCTACGACCGCCTCATCCTCAACCCGCTCGATCCAGCCGAAGGGAGCCGGCTCGGCACCGCCCTGAAGCGCGCGGGCTGGCAAGTGTTCAGCGATTGCGTGTCCACCAACTGGACGATCGACGTGACGGGCAAGAGCTTCGCCGATTTCTGGCGCGAGCGGCCCGGCCAGCTGCGCAATACAGCCGCGCGGCGGATCAAGCGCCATCCGCTCGCCATCACGATCCATCGCCAGTTCGATGCGTCCGCCTGGGCCGATTACGAGTCGATCTATGCCGACAGCTGGAAGCCGTCCGAAGGGTCGATGCCCTTCCTGCGCGCGCTCGCCGAGCAGGAAGGCGCCGCCGGAACGTTGCGGCTCGGTATCGCGAAGGACAGCCACGGCCGCGCCATCGCGGCACAATTCTGGCTCGTCGAGAACGGCGTGGCGACGATCCACAAGCTGGCCCATCGCGAAGGCGCGAAGGAGATTTCGCCCGGCACGATCCTCAGCCACGCCATGTTTCGCACCGCGATCGACGAGGATCGGGTGACGCGCATCGACTTCGGCCTCGGCAACGAACCCTATAAGGCCGAGTGGATGGACACGCCCAACCCGATCCACCGGATCGACGCCTATCGGCCCGGCAGCCTGCGTGGCCTCGCCGGTATCGGGCGCGAGCACGCCGCGCGGCTTGTCCGCCGGCTCCGGGGCGGCTAGTCGATCCGGCGATGACGATCGAGGACCAATTGCGCGCGATCCTGCGCGACGTGCTGGGGCTGGATGCGGCGCGGGCCGACGCGCTCGACGCCGATACCCCGCTGTTCGGTGCGATGCCCGAGCTCGATTCGATGGCGGTCGCCGGCCTGCTCACTGAGATCGAGGATCGGCTGCACATCCTGATCGAGGATGACGAGGTCGGCGGCGAGATGCTGGAGACGTTCGGCGGACTGGTCGCCTTCGTGAAGGCCAAGCGCGGCGAATGAGCCAGCGCGGCCCGCGCATCCACGATTATGCGGGCGGCGAGTTCATGCTCGCATATGGTGAGACAAGCGGACCACAACTGCTTGTTTTGCAACCTCTGTTCGAGGAAATGAACAGATGTCGGATGCTGATCACGAGCATCTGCCGAGCGCTCACCGATAGCGGGATCGGCTGCTGGCTGAGCGATCTGCCGGGCACCGGCGAAAGCCCGCGCGGACCGGAAATGATCCGATGGTCGGATGGGGGGTCTGCGGTGCAGGCAGCGGCGGCCGTCATCGAAGGCGAGACCGGGCGCGCCCCCGCCATCGCGGCATTCCGCGGCGGGGCGTTGCTCGATCGCGCGATCTCAGCGCCGGCATGGCGGCTGGCGCCGACCAGCGGCCGCTCGCTGCTCAGCGACCTGCGCCGGAGCGCGATCGCCAGTGGCAGCGACCCGGCACATCCCGCCGGCTACACCCTGTCCCCCGATCTCGCCGAGGCGCTCGCTGCAGCGGATGCCGAGGCCTCGCCCGCCGCACGAACGGTCCGCCTGGCGACCGATGATCGGCCGGCGGATGCGCGCATCGAGGGGCTTCCCCTCTGGCGCCGCCCCGAACCGGATTTCGACGCCGCGACCGCCGAGGCGATCGCACGCGATATCGCCGACTGGATAATGGCTTGAGGCGGATCATTGCCTTGCCGTGCAAGGGCGAAACGCTGCTCGCCACGCTCGACGGCCCCGAAGATGCGCGCATCGGCTGGATCTTCGTGGTCGGCGGGCGGCAGACACGGGTCGGCCCGCACCGTCTCTACGAGCGCTTGGCGGCCCGCCTGTCCGAAGCGGGGCAGGCCGTGATCCGCTTCGACCGCCGGGGCGTGGGAGACAGTGGCGGCAGCGACCTGGGCTATCTGGAAAGTGGAGTGGACGCCGCAGCAGCTCTGGCGGCGCTCAAGGAGAATTTTCCCGATCTTTCCGAGGCTCTTGGTTTCGGTCTTTGCGACGGAGCCTCGGCGATTTCGCTCGCCCTGCCTCGGCTGTCCGGCGCGGTGCTGGCGAATCCGTGGGTGGTCGATCCGGTCGACGACCTGCCGCCCGCCGCCGCGATCCGGAGCCATTACCGGCAACGTCTGCGCGATCGTCAGGCGTGGATGCGGCTGCTGCGCGGCGGCGTGAACCTCGGCAAGCTCTGGCGGGGCCTCCGCCGATCGGGACGTCGCGACGACGACAGTCTCGCCCGGCGCGTGGCCGATGGCCTACCGCCGGAAACGCGCATCGTGCTCGCCGATGGCGACGGCACCGCCCAGGCTTTCGCCGCCGCCTGGCGCAGTCTCAAGGACAAACCAGCAGCGGAGATCGTCTCGATCCCCACCGCCAGCCACAGCTTCGCCGATCCGCCCGCGTTCGAGGCGCTCGTGCGGACCCTGCTCGATTATTCGGCGGCGACCGCTTCCTCGGCCTCGAAGTCCGCCTCGGCCAGATAACGCTCGGCATCCAGCGCCGCCATGCAGCCGGTGCCGGCCGCCGTGATCGCCTGGCGATAGATCTTGTCCATCACGTCCCCGCACGCGAATACGCCCGGCACGGAGGTACGCGTCGTGCCTGGCTCGACCTTGATGTAATGATCCTCGTCGAGCGCCAGATGCCCCTCGAACAGTTCGGTCGCGGGGTGGTGGCCGATCGCGACGAAGCCGCCATGCACGTCTAGCGTGCTCGTCTCGCCGGTCTGCGTATCCTTCAGGTTCAGCGCGACGAGGCCTTCATTGCCCTCACCGCCCACGAACTCCTCGACCTCGGTGTTCCACAGCACCTTGATGCCGTGATGCTTGAACAGCCGCTCCTGCAGGATCTTCTCGGCGCGCAGCGAATCGCGGCGGTGGATCAGGGTGACGTCATGGCTGTGATTGGTAAGGTACAAGGCCTCCTCGACGGCTGTGTTGCCGCCGCCGATCACCGCCACCTTCTTGCCACGGAAGAAGAAGCCGTCGCAGGTCGCGCAGGCGGACACGCCCTGCCCGCGCAGCTTCTGCTCGCTTTCGAGGCCCAGCCACTTGGCCTGCGCGCCGGTGGCGATCACCAGCGTATCGCCGAGATAGACATGGCCGCCGTCGCCGACGAGACGGAACGGGCGCTGGGTGAGATCCACCTCAACGATCGTGTCCCACATCATCTGCGCGCCGACATGCTCAGCCTGCGCCTGCATCTCCTCCATCAGCCAAGGGCCTTGGATGACCTCGCGGAAGCCCGGATAATTCTCGACGTCGGTGGTGGTGGTGAGCTGTCCGCCCGGCTGGATGCCCTGCACCACGATCGGCGCCATGCCGGCCCGCGCGCCGTAGATGGCGGCGGAAAGGCCGGCCGGGCCGGAGCCGAGGATGAGCATGCGGGTGGAATGGGTGGCGGTCATGGCAAGCCTTCGTATCGGGATTTGACCCGTCAGATAGGGTGCCAGCCCCCCCTCACGCAACCACGGGATTTCCGCTCAGAGAGATCGGATGCGTTGCCGGTCCGGGTTCAGCCGCCTCGCGATGCAAAGTGCGAACCGCGCCCCTCGATGGTCCGGCCGTGGAAGAATATCTGCGCCGCCGAATCGAGCATCGCGGGCATCGCTTCGCACAGATGCTCCAGCCGTTCGAGTTCCTCGTCGCGATCACCGTGATCGAGGCCGCGCGGGTTCCAGCGCGGATCGTCGTGGAAGCGGCCATGGAAGAGATCGAGCCCCAGCAATTCCCGCCGTTCGACATGATCGGAAAACATCGTCGGTAGCTCGCGCGCCGAGAAAAGGTGCGAAGGCAGATCGAGGCGGCGGCCATCCTGAAGATGGATTTCCAGGCGATCCGTCACATTGTCCTGATGCAGCTGCCGGACATCGAAGGCCTCCGCCAGATCGACGGAGAGATTGCCGCCGATGCTGGGCGTGATCACGAAAATCTCGCCGTCGCAAACCCTCTCGATTCCGGCACGGGCGCGTTCCCGCTGATCGGC
>BACX01000065.1 GCA_000333335.1 Sphingomonas-like bacterium B12
GAGCTCGACGTGACCGAGGACGTCATACTCGTCGGCCAGGACTGGGGCGGGGCACTCGCGCTCGACTGGGCCTACCGGCACCAGGATGCCGTCGCCGGCATCGTCTACTTCGAGACGATCGTACGCCCGCGCACCTGGACCGAGATGGACCCGTCCGTCCGCGACATGTTCGAGAGGATCCGCTCGCCCGAGGGCGAGATCGCGGTGCTTCGCGACAACATCTTCGTCGAGCGCTCCTTCGCCGAGCGCATCATCCGCGACCTGTCCGACGAGGAGATGGCGGAATACCGCCGGCCGTTCCTCGAGCCGGGGGAGGGGCGGCGGGCGACCCTGACATTCCCCCGCGAGCTGCCGATCGAGGGCGAGCCCAAGGAGGTCGTCGAAGCCGTCGAGGCCTACGGCTCGTGGATGGCGACGAACGACGTGCCCAAGCTCTTCATCGACGGAGATCCCGGCGCCATCGTCACGGGAGCCATCCGCGACTTCTGCCGCACCTGGCGCAACCAGGAGGAGGTCCGCGTGAAGGGCCGCCACTTCCTGCAGGAGGATTCCCCGACCGAGATCGGCGAGGCGATCGCCGCGTGGCTCGAGGTCCTGTCGACCTTCGGGACGCGCAACACCTGATCTGATCGGGGCCATCCAGCCTGAGATACTCCCATCCCATCAAGAGGACCTGACATGACCGAAGCGCATGCCGCCGATCGCTACGCGGCGCCCGAGAACGGCGCCCTGCCGCCAAGCACCTTCCAGCTCGATCACAGCCGCGCCGCGCTGGTGGTGGTCGACCCACAGATCGACTTCCTCAGCCCGGAGGGCGTCAGCTGGCCCTTCTTCGGCGCCAGCATCACCGAGAACGGCGTCGTCGAGCATCTCCAGGCGCTGTTCGAGGCCTCGAAAGCGGCCGGCATCACCGTGGCCGTCTCGCCGCACTTCTACTATCCGACCGATCACGAGTGGCAGTTCGCCGGTCCGCTCGAGAAGACGATGCACGCCATCGGCATGTTCGACCGCAAGGGCCCACTCACGCTGGACGGCTTCCAGGGATCGGGCGCGGACTTCCTGCCCGAGCTCAAGCCCTACATCGTCGACGGCAAGACGATCATCGCCTCGCCCCACAAGGTCTATGGCCCCGAGACCAACGACCTCGTGCTACAGCTGCGCAAGAAGGGCGTCAGCCAGGTCATCCTCGCCGGCATGGCCGCGAACCTCTGCATCGAGAGCCATCTGCGCGAACTGATCGAGCAGGGCTTCGAGGTCGTCGTCGTGCGGGACGCGACCGCGGGACCGCGCGTTCCCGAGGGCGATGGCTATCTCGCCGCGCTGACGAACTTCCGCTTCCTCGCTCACGCGGTGTTGACCACGGACGAGACCGTCGCCCGCCTCGCAGCGGGCTGAGCACAGCCGATTCCCGTCGAACACGGGTCAGGCACCTGCAACCAGTCCTTAGAAAGACCACCGACATGAGCACCACGTCGCCGCTCAAGGCGCTCCTCGCCACCGAGACTTCAGCGGCCATCCCACGCATATCGGCCGCGCAGATGCTCGAAGCTCCTGAGAATGCCGAACTGCGGGCGATCTGGACCGACCCACCCGCGAATCCGTCGGTCTACGCCGGCAAGCGCATCGGCGTGATCGCGACGGATGGCGTCGAAGAGATCGAGCTTACCACAGTCCTGCACTTCTTCAGGACACGCGGCGCGACCGTCAACGTCATCGCGCCGGAGAAGCCCTCCTATCCGGCGTTCCTCGGACTCCAGATCCCCCACATCCGTGCGACGCACATCCTCACGATCCATTTCATCGAGACTGCTGGCTGGATCGCCTTCGACAGGACGGTCGGGGAAGTTGACGCGACAACCTACGACGCCTTCGTCGTTCCGGGCGGCACGTGGAATCCCGATACGCTGCGAGCCGACGGCGACGTCCGCAAGCTGCTGCAGGACGCCGCCGAAGCGGGAAAGATCGTCGCAGCCATCTGCCACGGCCCGTGGGTGCTGTCGGACGCAGGGCTCCTGAAGGGGAAGAACGCGACGGCCTGGTGGTCCACCCAGCCCGATCTCGAGGGAGCCGGCGCCACGTTCGTCGACGCGCCTGTCGTCGTCGACGGGAACATCGTGACCTCTCGGGCGCCCATCGATCTCGCACCGTTCGTGAACTCGATCGGCGAGCTGTTGGCCGCTGCCCAGTGAGCCTTGGACTCCCCTGCACGCGACCGACGGATCGGTGCAACCAGCCCCGCAAAATCCCAGAGAAGGATCTGTCATGACCAAGACGGCGCTTATCGTCATCGATCTGCAGAACGACTATTTCCCCAGCTACGACGGCGCGAAGTGGCCTCTCGTCGGCATCGACGCCGCCGCCGCGAACGCTCGTCGGGTCATCGAGGCGAGCCGCGCGGCCGGTCATTTCGTGATCCATGTTCGGCATGAGTTCGCGTCGGACGAGGCGCCCTTCTTCCATCCGGGCTCCGACGGCGCGGCGATCAATCCCGCCGTCACCCCCGGATCGAACGAACCCGTGATCCTCAAAAACCATGTCAACGCATTCCGAGGGACGATCCTCAAGGAGATGCTTGATGCAAATGACGTCGAGAAGGTCGTGATCGTCGGCGCCATGAGCCACATGTGCATTGACGCCGCGGCTCGGGCGGCGGCCGACTATGGCTACGAGACTAGCGTGGTTCGGGACGCCGTCGCGACGCTGGACATCGAGATCGAAGGCAAGACCGTTCCCGCGGCCGACGTCCACGCGATCTACATGGCGGCTCTCGGCTTCGGCTACGCGACGATCCTCTCGACCGAGCAGTTCGTCGAAGCGGTCAATGGCTCCATCTCGGCCTGAACGCCACGCTCCGCGCCGGCCTGACGCCTATCCGCGCGCCAGACCGGCGAGCAGCACATCGACCATCCGCTCAGCCGACGCGCGCCAATTCCCCCCAGCCTTGAGATTCGCCACTCCGCCTATGGCGCGGAGAAGGTCTGTGGGTTCGACATCGAACCTGACTGCGCCGGTGGCCTCGGCCTCCTGCGCCAGTCGGTCGATCGCCGCCGTGACGCGGGCGGAGGCATCCGCGGATAGCGCGTCCGGACCTCCAATCAGCGTGCCCAGGGCGTCCGCCATACCCTGCTTCGCGGCAAGGAAGTCGACGAACAGCAGCATCCACTGACGCAGCGCCTCCAGCTGCGGGTGCTCCTCCGATAGCCGTTCTGCCGCATCGACCAGCGCGTCCGTCTCCTGGCGATAAACTGCTTCGATGAGCGCATCGCGGGTGGGGAAGTGCCGGTACAGCGTCCCGATTCCCACGCCCGCGTCGCGAGCGACCTGCTCGAGGCTCGCCGAAGCGCCCTGCGCGGCAAATACCTGCTTCGCCGCATCCAGCAGTCGAGTGCGGTTGCGCTCGCCGTCAGCGCGCAGTCTCCGAGGCGGGGCTTGGACTTCAGACACGAGGAACGGACAACCTTGCTAAGCGGAGGAGTCCTCCGTATATAAACGGAGGCACCCTCATCTTAGCATTGCTCATGGCCGCTTCAAGGCCCGGAGGACGACGACATGCGCACTTGGCTCATCACTGGAATCAGCAGCGGCTTCGGCCGGATCATGACGGAGAAGCTCCTCGGAAGGGGAGATCGCGTCGCGGGAACGCTGCGCGATCCAGCCGCCGTCGAGCCGCTCAAGGCTGCCCACGGCGACCGTCTGTGGCTCTCGACGCTCGATCTGACAGACACCGGCACGATCCGTGACGTCGTCAACGCGGCGTGGGCCGAGATGGATAGGATCGACGTGGTCGTGAGCAACGCCGGCTACGGTCTCATGGGGGCGGCCGAGGAATTGACCGACGAACAAGTCCGGCACCAGATAGAGACCAACCTCGTAGGCTCGATCCAGCTGATCCGCGCGGCCCTCCCGCATCTACGCGGACAGGGCGGCGGGCGCATCCTCCAGCTCTCCAGCATGGGCGGACAGGTCGCCTTTCCGGGCGGCTCGCTCTACCATGCGACAAAATGGGGCATCGAAGGCTTCGTCGAGGCCGTGGCTCAAGAGGTCGCGGTCTTCGGCATAGGGTGCACGATCGTCGAGCCGGGTGGGGCACGCACCGACTTCCGCAACCGGAGCGCTATTCTCGGCCCCGAGATCGCCGCCTACGATGCCTCGCCGTCGCGGATGGTGAACCGCATCATCGCTGACGAGAGCATCAAGTCGCCCGGCGATCCAGCGAGGATGGTCGACGCGATGATAGCCAGCGTCGAACAGGTGCCGGCGCCGCTGCGCCTGGCCCTCGGAAGCGACGCCTATGCGCTTGCGAGCAAGGCCTACGCGGCGCGGTCCGAGGCGTTGGAGGCCCAGCGCGAACTGGCCTGCTCCACCGACGTCGTCGAGGAGGATGCGGGGCCGCGCTGGTATGAGACCGGGGATGCCTGAAACCCCTCCGCCATCGGCGCTTCGCGTCGGTCACCACTGGCGCCACGTCCATCCAGTCGGAACGCGGCGACGCCGACCGCCGTGCCCGGCCCTGAACAGGTGACCGGCCTCTAAACCCGTTCCCGTGCCAGGTTCGAGCTTCAGATCCCGCTAATCTCATCCGATCAGGTGCCCGCCGAACCCCGGCAAAAATAGTTGCATGATGAAACTTCGCTCTTTAGTTGCATCATGCAACTATGATTCGTGCCCCGATGCCCGGGGCCTGCGGGGATCGGGAAATGAAGCATCTGAGGGGCCTCCCTGAAGGTGGACGTCGCGTCGGGACCAAGGTCTCTTCAGCGCTCGGCCACGCCACCGTCATCGGACAGGGAAACCGGTCATGTGGCTGATCAGGATCGCGATCTCGCGTCCCTACACCTTCCTCGTCATGGCCTTCGCGATCCTGATTATGGGTCCGTTGACGATGCTGCGGACCCCGACAGACATCTTCCCGAACATCGGCATCCCGGTGATCAGCATGGTGTGGAGCTACACGGGCCTCCCGGCCCGCGAGATGGCGAACCGCATCAGCGCCAACTTCGAGCGCATCGCTCCGGTGGTCGTTAACGGCGTCGAGCACATCGACGGCACCAACCTGAACGGCGTCGCGGTCAGCAAGTTCTACTTCCAGCCGGGCGCCAACGTGCCCTTGGCGATGAGCCAGCTCAATGCGGCCGCGAGCTATTATCAGCGCAACTTCCCGCAAGGCTTCACGCCTCCGCAGGTTCTCACCTACAACGCGTCGAGCGTTCCGGTCATGCAACTCGCGCTGTCCAGCAAGACGCTCTCGGAATCGGCGCTCTACGACGCCGGCAATATCTACATCCGCGGCCAGCTTTCCGGCATTCCCGGCGTGTCGCTGCCGTTCCCCTATGGCGGCAAGCAGCGGCAGGTGCAGGTCGATCTCGATCCGCGCCAGCTCCAGTCCTACGGCCTTTCCGCGCAGGACGTGCAGAACGCGATCGCGAACCAGAACCTCATCATCCCGGCGGGTACGCAGAAAATCGGCGCGTTCGAATACACGGTCGCGCTCAATGGCGCGGGCGCGACGATCGACGATCTCAACAACCTGCCCGTCAAGGAGGTAAACGGCTCCACCATCTACGTCCACGACGTCGCCCACGTCCGCGACGGCTCGCCGCCGCAGACCAACATCGTTCGCATGAACGGCGAGCACGCCGTGCTGATGACCGTGCAGAAGATTGGTTCGGCCTCGACGCTCGACATCGTGAATGGCGTGAAGGCGAAGCTGCCAGCCGTGCAGGCCGGCGCGCCCGACGGGCTCAAGATCGCGGCGACGGGCGATCAGTCCTGTATTGGTCAGCGCGGCCATATCGGGTGTCATCCGCGAGGGCGTCATCGCCG
>BACX01000064.1 GCA_000333335.1 Sphingomonas-like bacterium B12
TGCGGGGAACTCCGCGGAGCCGTATGTCGAGCGATCTGAAGCGTAGCGTAAGGAGTAGCTTGTGGCGCACATCATCATGATCCACGGATCCTGGAGCGTCGGTCGTATGTGGGACCGTGTGGTCCCGCTCCTCACCGAGGCGGGACACACCGCGGAGGCTCCGACCCTGCTCGGTGCCGATCCGGCGGAAGGGGGCTTCCCGGCCGAGCCGATCAAGGGATGGGCGGATCAGATCGCCGACCGCGTCCGGGCCGCGAACGGTCCGGTGGTCCTCGTCGCGCAGAGCCGCGGGGGCCTTGTGATCAGCGAGGTCGCGGAGCGTGTGCCCGAGCGGATCGGCTACCTCGTCTACGCTTCGGCCTTTCTGATCCCCGACGGCGGCTCCCTCGGAGCCACGATCCAAGGCGCTCATCCCGACGCGCCGCCGATCTTCACCGTGGACGACGCTGGCATGACGACCGTGCTGCCGGAAGCGCTCGAGAGGATCTACAGCCGGACACCGAAGGAGTTCGTCGACCTCGCGCGCGCGAACCAGTGCAGTGAGCCGCTTGCCGCCATCGTCACACCTCTAGCGCTCAGCGAGGCGCGCTTCGGCTCGGTGCCGCGGGCGTATATCGAAGCGACGCAGGATGAGGTCATCCCGCTCTCGCTGCAGCGGTCGATGCAGGCGGCGCTTCCCTGCGACCCAGTTATCTCCATCGACTCCGATCACGTGCCTCCGACCTCCGCGCCGGACGAGCTCGCGCGTCACCTGATCGAGATCGCGAACCGCGTTGACCGCGAGGCGCTGGTCGGCTGACGGGGACCGGAGGCGGCAGTCGGCGTCCGCCGACCGCCGCCTTCAGGCCGGGATCAGTCCGGTCTTCACGAAGCTTTCGATCAGGCCGTCGAAGAGGGCGATGTCCGCGCGGCTGCGGGCCATGAGCTGTGCGCCTCCGACCGCGGCGAAGATCGCGCGCGCACCGGCGTCGGCATCGCCCTTCGCCACGCCGGACTCGACCAGCGTGCGGGCGAGCCATGCGACGTTGACGTCTGCGAACGCCTGCACCTCGACCTTCACACTCTCGGGCAGGTCGTCATACTCCGCTGCCATGAAGCCGCAGAGACACATCCGGTTCTCGGATTCGAGCGACTCGCGGAAGAGGCCGGGATAGGCCCGGAGCGCCTTTTTCGGATCGGGATGCGTTTCCGTGAGCTCATCGAGCCGTTTGGACGTGTCTTCCCAATACCGTTTCGCGACGGCCGCTCCAAGGTCGGCCTTGCTGGGGAAGTGATGGTAGATGCTGACGTGCTTGATGCCGGCAGCGGCTCCGATCTCGCGGAAATTCAATCCGTTATAGCCATGCGCCTGCGCGGTCATGCGCGCAGCCGTCATGATCTTCTCCTTCGCGTTCTCGCTCATCGCCATCTCAAAATAATTGATCGACCAAGTGGTAGGTAGGACTTGACGGCCGAAATTCCAAGTCTTAACTCGTCGTCCGACCAAGTGGTTGGTAGGACGAAGAACATGACCGACAAGATTGTGAATCTGGACGCGACCGCACTGGCCGCGCTCATCGCCAAGAAGGAGCTGTCGCCCGTCGAGGTTGTCGATGCCCATCTCGACCGCATCGCCGAGACCAACCCCAAGGTGAACGCCATCGTGACGGTGGCCGAGACCGCCCGAACCGCCGCCAAGGAGGCCGAGCAGGCGATCCTGTCCGGCCAGAAGGTCGGCCCGCTTCACGGTGTGCCGTTCACGGTGAAGGACAGCCTCGATACCGCGGGTGTGCTCACCCAGCGCGGTTCGCCCATCTTCAAGGGCCGCGTTCCGGACACGGACGCCACCTCCGTGGCACGCATGAAGGCCGCCGGCGCCATCCTCCTGGCGAAGACGAACCCGCCGGAATTCGCCTTCTCGGTCGAGACCGACAACCTCGTGACCGGCCGGACGAACAACCCCTGGAACCTCGACTACATCCCGGGCGGCTCCAGCGGTGGCGAATCGGCGGCACTCGCGGCGGGCATGTCGCCCATCGGCATCGGCAGCGACGTCGCCATCTCGACGCGCGGTCCGGCTGCGGACACCGGCATCGTCGGGCTCAAGGCGACGCACGGTCGCGTGCCGGCGACCGGCCACTGGCCGCGCATTCCGCGCCGCTTCTGGCACATCGGCCCGATGGCCCGCAGCGTGCGTGACGTCGCGCTCGCCTATTCGATCATGTCGGGTCCCGATGGTGCCGACGGCTACTCGACGCTCTCGCCGGCTATCGACACCGGTGCCCACGGCCGTCCGCTCCGCGTGGGCTGGATGACCTCCGACTTCTTCGGGCCGACCGATCCGGACGTCGCCGCGACGGTGAAGGCGGCCGCGGCCGCGCTGAGCGGCACGGGCGTCCAGGTCGAGGAGGTCAAGCTGCCCTTCCTCAAGGACGTCGATGCCGTTGGCGTCTTCTGGAAGATCCAGCAGATGGAGACCGCGTCCGAGTTCAAGAAGCTCTTCGAGGGTCGCGAGGACCAGATGTTCCGCCACGTGCAGACGATCCTCGCCACGCCGGACACCTCGATCGAGGACTTCGTCGCGGCGGAGCAGTTGATGGAGCGGCTGCGCGACAGCTTCGCGGACTACTTCACCAGGTTCGACGCGCTGCTCTGCCCGGTCACGCCCTTCCCGGCCCAGAAGCATGGCCTCAACGACGTGCTGGTCGACGGCGAGACGGTGTCGCCCTTCCAGGTGATGAATGCCACGGCGGCGTTCAACCTGACCGGCATGCCGGCGATGACCCTTCGCTTCGGCACCAGCCGCGAAGGTCTGCCGATCGGCGTCCAGGTCGTCTCTCCCTGGTATGCGGAATCGACGATGTTCGACGTCGCTCTGCGCCTCGANGCGTNCAGCCCGGTCCGCGATCTCCGCCCCAACCTCTGACCACGAGGGGGCGGNAGCGATCCCGCCCCTCCATAGGAAGAGAGTCGAAATGGCGATGGAACGGGACAATCGCGGTCCGGCTGCGATCACCCGGCGGACCGTCATGGGCGTCACGATTGCCGCGACGCTTCCGCTCATGATGCGGACCCAGGATGCTCGCGCCGCCACCGAGGCGGCCGTTGTCGCCGGCGTCAAGGCGCTGACGTGCGACGTGCAGGGGACTCTCGTCGACTACAATCGGCCGTTCCTGCTGGTCAGTGCGTCGCTCGATTTGCGCAAGGGGCAGCGGTTCGACTGGTCCGGCTTCCTCGCCGCCTGGAATGCCGGCGCCGTCTCGACCATCCTGGCGATCACGGCCGGTAAACGCCCGTGGATCCCGGCAGGACAGGTCTTCCGCGAGGCGCTCGACGGAGTTCTCGCCGGGCGCGGCTGGGGCGATCGGTTCGACGAGAGGGACCGGAGCGAGCTCATGTCGATCTGGGACCGGATGGCCCCCTGGCCCGACAGCGTCGAAGGGCTCCGCCGCCTCAGGAGCAGGTTCACCGTCGCGGCGCTTTCCAACGCCAGAATGGAAGCCGTCATCGCAGTCGCCAAGCGAGGCGGGCTGGACTTCGACGCCGTGCTCACGGGCGAACTGGCCCACTCCTACAAGCCTTCGCCCGACGTCTATCGCGCCGCATCCACCTACCTCGGCTTCCAGCCGGGCGAGATCATGATGGTCGCCGCGCACAAGTTCGATCTGAAGGCTGCGAAGGCCGTCGGGTTCAGGACTGCCTACATCCCGCGACCGCTCGAGGTCGGGTCCGAGACGAAGGTCGACCGATCCCCGGAGCCCTTCATCGACATCGTCGCCGACGACCTGATCAGCCTCTCGACCATGCTCGGTGCCCGCGGTGCCAACCACATCCTTTCGTAGGAGACGAACGCCATGAAGAGCGAAGCCGCAGGCCTGTTCGGAGTCACGAGACTGCCCCGCTCCATCGTCTTCGGACCGAGGAGGCGGGACTCCCTTGGATCGATCGCAGCGGAAATCGGCCGACGCGCCTTCATCTGCACGGATGCCCGTCTCGGAGCGGACGTCGAATTCCAGACCATGATGCTGGATCTCCGAGCGGCCGGCTTGGCCATCGAGATCCATGACGGCACGCAGGTCGATCTTCCGACCACCGACATCGAGGCCTGCGTCGCGGCCGCGCGTGAATTCCGTCCGGATCTGATCATCGGCATCGGTGGCGGCAGCTGCATGGACATGGCCAAGATCGTCGGCCTCATGTTGGCCCACGGGGGCGAGCTCGCCGACTATTACGGCGAACTGAAGGTTCCCGGACCGATCCTGCCTCTGATCGCGATACCGACGACCGCCGGAACGGGGTCCGAAGTCTCTCCCATCGCCGTGATCTCGGATGCCGCTCGCGGCACCAAGATCGGGATCTCGAGCCCCCACCTCATCCCCCAGGTGGCGCTCTGCGATCCTGAGCTCACGTCAAGCTGCCCCCCACGCTTGACCGCCAGCTCCGGCGCTGACGCATTCACCCACGCGATCGAGGCGTTCACCAGCGTCATCCGTCCCTCCGATCCGATGTCGGCCCAGACGAGCGTCGCGGTCGGCAAGAACGAGATCTCGGACCAGTTCGCCAGGCTGGCGGTCTCCAACCTGTGGTGCGGCCTGCGACGCGCATATCATGATGGTCGTGACGCCCGCGCCCGCGAGCAGGTGATGATGGGCGCGCTGGCCGCGGGCTGTGCCTTCGGGACGGCGGGCGTCGCCGCCGCGCACGCGCTGCAGTATCCCGTAGGCGCGATGACGCACACGGCGCATGGCGACGGCGTCGCGTCCCTCATGCCCTACGTGATGCAGTTCAACCTGCCGGCCCGCACGGCCGCGTTCGCCGAGCTGGCCGATGTGATCGGGCTCGGCGGGGTCGGCGGCGAGGCCGAGCGCGCCCAGGCCTTCATCGACGCGATCGCGGACCTCTTCGCCGAGATAGGCATCCCGCCGACGCTGGCGGCGCTCGGCCTCAAACCGGATCAGGTCGACGAGGTCGCACGCCTCGCGATGGCCTCGCCGCGCCTCGTCAACAACAACCCTCGACCGCTCGACCTCGACGCGATGCTGCGCATCTCGCGCGCCGCCTTCGATGGTGACCGCGCGTCGCTGGCCGTCTGAGCCAATTTCCAAGGAGAAACCGAATGACCCACTCGTTCGCACCCCATCTCTCCGCCGGGACCAGCCTCCCGTTCGACATCCCGACGGATCTTCTGATCGGTGATGCCTGGTCGGCCGGCAACGGCGAGCGTATCCCGGTGATCAACCCGTCGACCGGAGAGATCCTCACCAGCGTCGCGAACGGGTCGGTCGCGGACGCGATGGCGGCGGTTGATGCGGCGGAGAAGGCGGCGGCGTCCTGGGCTGCGACCCCGCCGCGCGCCCGCGCCGACATCCTCATGGCCTGCTTCCGCCGGATGATCGAACATCGTGACGCCCTCGCCGAGCTGATCTCGCTCGAGAACGGCAAAGCGCTCTCCTACGCGCGGGGCGAGATCACCTACGCCGCCGAATTCTTCCGCTGGTATGCCGAGGAGGCGGTTCGCAATGACGGTGAGCTGGCCACGGCTCCAGGCGGCGCCAATCGCATCCTCGTCCAATACGAGCCGATCGGCATCTCGCTGCTGATCACGCCGTGGAACCTGCCGGCGGCCATGGCGACCCGCAAGATCGCCCCGGCACTCGCTGCGGGCTGCACCTGCCTCCTCAAGCCCTCGGAGGAGACGCCGCTCACGGCTCTCGCCATCGCGCAGATCCTGCTCGACGTCGGCCTTCCCGCCGGCGTGCTCAACGTCGTCACGACGCTGGAGCCGGGGCCGTTGGCATCGGCGGTGCTGCACGATCCGCGCGTCCGGAAGGTGTCCTTCACCGGATCGACTCCGGTGGGGCGCAAGCTCCTCCACGAGTCGGCCGACCAGGTGGTGAGCGCTTCGATGGAGCTCGGCGGCAACGCCCCCTTCGTCGTGCTCGACGACGCCGACCTCGATGCGGCGGTCGCAGGAGCGATCGCAGCCAAGATGCAGCATGGCGGCGAGTCCTGCATCGCGGCCAACCGCTTCATCGTTCAGAGCGGCATCCACGACGCATTCGTCGAGGCGCTGGCGGCCCGGATGGGCGCATTGAAGGTCGGCCCTGGCACGTCGCCGGACACCGAGTGCGGCGCCATGATCAACCAGGCGGCGATCGACAAGATCGATCGCATCGTCGAGGCCGCGAAGGCCGAGGGCGCCAACGTCCACGTCGGCGGCGAGCCGCAGCGCGGGCAGGGCTTCTTCTACCCGCCGACGGTGATCTCCGGCATCGACCGGCAATCTCCGATCCTCCGGGAGGAGATCTTCGGCCCCGTCGCATCGATCACGCGCGTCGACACGGTGGACGAGGCGATCGCGGTGGCGAACGACACCGAGTTCGGTCTCGGCGCCTACCTCTACACCGGCGATCTCAAGGCTGGCCTCTGTCTTACGGGGCGGATGGAGAGCGGGATGATCGGTCTCAACCGGGCCGTCCTGTCCGATCCAGCTGGTCCGTTCGGCGGCGTAAAGCAGAGCGGGCTCGGGCGCGAGGGTTCGCATCACGGTCTGCGCGAGTTCACCGAGGCCAAGTACGTCGCCGTCGAATGGTGACGGCGTGCGCGCAGGCCGATCCGGCGGGCAGGCGCCCGACTTCCGATCACATCGTCGAAACAGCGCGCCGATCGCGTCCGCGCGCAACGGAGGAAATCCGATGAGCTCCAAGGTGCCGTCGAAGAAGACCTGCACGGTCGATGGCGAGATCATGGC
>BACX01000063.1 GCA_000333335.1 Sphingomonas-like bacterium B12
CCGGACGCAGTGGTCCCGAACAGGTCGAAGAAGCCCATCATAGACAGCAGACCGGCGGCGGCCACCGGCGGCACGCCATGGTCACCGCAGAAGGCGATCATGTGCGTCCCGATCAGGCCGCTCGTCGTCAGGCCGCAGATGAAGAAGGTGCTGGTGAGCAGCCAGAACGTTGGATGCCGCGCTGCTCTGAAGAGCACCTCTATCGCGAGCCCGGCGGAGCGGGCCTGCTTCAGAGGTGGAGGCGGGGCGCTGTCGGGCCGCTCGCCGAGCCGGCGCGCTCCGATGTCCTCCGGATGTTCGGGCAGGATCAACGCCACGATCGGGACGAGGATCAGGCAGGCTAGGCTGACGGTCAGCACCACGGGGCGCCACTCGCCATGACGCGACAGCCAGGCGAGGAACGGCAGGAAAACGAGGGAGCCGGTCGCGGTGCTCGCGCTCAGAAGGCCCATCACGAGGCCCTGCCTGGTCGCGAACCAGCGATTGACCACCGCCGCGCCCATCACCGAGGCCACCGCGCCGCTGCCGACGCCAGAGAGGACGCCCCAGCTGAGCACGTACTCCCACGGGCTGCGCATCCACAGGCTCGCGAACGTGGCGAGCGCCATCAGCAGCAGACCGGCGAGCATCGTCCGACGAATACCGAACGAGATCATGAGCGCCGCAGCGAACGGCCCGACCAGCCCGTAGAGGAAGATGCCCACGGCTGCGGCGAACGAGATCGTCGCGCGGTCCCATCCGAAGTTGAGCGTCAGCGGGATCATCAGAACGCCCGGCGTCGCACGCAGACCCGCCGAGATCAGAAGCGCGACGAACGTTACCGCTACGATCAGCAGGATGTGGATGCGAGGGCCGATCAGCCCGGTGCGGTGAAGCATGCGGCTCATGGCAGCGCCCCGGTCGCGATCGCGACGAGCTGTGCCAGCGAGTCCTCGACCTTCGTCCAGTTCCGCATCTTGAACGGCTCGAGCAGGCGGGACTGCGCGACCTCCCACGCGTCGGTCGCATCCGCCAACGCTGTGCGGCCGGCATCAGTGAGACTCGCCGACTTGGTCCGGCCCCCGGCGACCTCGACCCAACCTTCCTGCTGGAGGGGCTTCAGCCCCCGGTAGAGCGTCGTCCGATCCATCACGAGCAGATCGGCGAGCCGCGACAGAGGCACCGGCCCGCTCCGCGCGATGTTCCGGAGCATCGAGAACTGGCCGAGCGACATGCCGGTCCCGGCCATGGTCTCGTCGTAGAGTCGGGTGACAGCGCGCGACGCCTTCCGAAGAGCGGTGCACGCGCAGGTCGGGCCATCTAGGCGCAGCGAATCGTGATGCATATACATCGTGTATTCCGTCGCCGGAATGTGGTCAACGGGGCGCTGGCGCGGTCTCGCCATTTAGCAAAATGGC
>BACX01000062.1 GCA_000333335.1 Sphingomonas-like bacterium B12
GCCGTTCCCATAGAGACCCGAGGGAGAGAGGCAAGCGCACCGTCGTCGCACGGTCCACCCTTTCGCCCGATCAACAGGAGTCCGCAGTCGATGTTCGTTCGTCGCTTCGCCGCTTTTGCGCTACTTGCCGCTTGCACCGCAGCCCCCGTTCTCGCCCAGGACGCCTCCCAGGCGCCCGCCGCCAAGCCGGCGCACGAGAAGAAGGTCTGTCGTTACGAGAAGCCCACCGGCTCCAACCTGCCGGAGGCGACCTGCCACACCAAGTCCGAATGGGCGCAGATCGACAGCGCGCAACAGGCCTATACCGACGAGATGCGGCATGCCGTCATGTCCGGCGGCGGGCAGGGCCACTGATCCTTTCAGCTTGACCGGGCGGCGCTCTTCTGCAATGGGCGCCGCTCGCAATTGGCCCCGCACGCTTGGTGAAGCGGGTGCCCTGTCGTCTCCATCATCGAGTCGTCAGCGCGGTACCGGGCATTTCCCGATCGCCTCCGGGCGGTCTGAACGCAATTGAAGGAAGACATATGTCGAAGCGCTCCAGCGCCAAGTACAAGCTCGATCGCCGCATGGGCGAGAACATCTGGGGCCGTCCGAAGTCCCCGGTGAACAAGCGCGAGTACGGCCCCGGCCAGCACGGCCAGCGCCGCAAGGGCAAGGTTTCGGACTTCGGCATCCAGCTGAAGGCGAAGCAGAAGCTCAAGGGCTATTACGGCGACGTCACCGAGAAGCAGTTCAAGAAGGCCTATGTCGAGGCCGCCCGCATGAAGGGCGACACCGGCCAGAACCTGATCGGCCTGCTCGAGCGCCGCCTCGACGCGGTGGTCTATCGCGCCAAGTTCGCGCCGACGATCTTCTCGGCCCGCCAGCTGGTCAGCCACGGCCACGTTCGCGTCAACGGCGTGAAGTGCAACATCGCCTCGCGCCTCGTGAAGGTCGGCGACGTGATCGAGCTGGGCGCCAAGGCCGCCGAGATGGCGCTGGTGATCGAGGCGCAGGGCCTCTCCGAGCGTGAGGTTCCGGACTATCTGGCGCAGGACGGCACCACCAAGGTGTCCTACCAGCGCGTGCCGGCCCTCGACGAAGTGCCCTATCCGGTGAAGATGGAGCCGAACCTGGTCGTCGAGTTCTACTCGCGCTAACGGCTTCGCTTCGGCGAAAGATCAGGGGCGGCTCCCGCGCGGGGGCCGCCCCTTTCTTTTGTGCTCGGCCCGCCCTCTCAGCCGGCGATGTGCAGGTTCTGGCGGAGGAAGCCGTCCGCCCGGCGCAGCATGTCGGCGCGCATCTCGCTGCTCGGCAGCTGGTGGTCGAGGCCCTGGTAGATCACCACCTCGCTCTGCTTGCCGGCCGCGCGCAGCTTGTCGTTCATCAGGCGGGATTCGGCGACGCCGACATTCTGGTCGGTGGTGCCATGGAACATCATCACCGGCGCCTTGAAGCGATCCGCGTGCCGGGCCGGCGAACCATCGACCACGATGGCGCCGGAACCGATATAATCGGATACGACGGCGTGGTTGGTGTAGAAGGTGGACTCCTGCTTCAGCGCGTCGAGGTCCGTCACCGGCGCGATCGCGACGACCGCCTTGAAGAGATCCGGATCAACCACGTTGGATTGCAGCGCCGCATAGCCGCCGTAGGACCAGCCGACGATCGCCAGTTTGTCCGGCGCCGCGATCCCTTGCGACACCAGCCAGTGCCCCGCATCCACCACATCACCGATAGCGGTGCGCCAGCTCTTGAAGCCGTTCCGCAGCAGCCAGCCGTCTCCATAGCCGGTCGATCCCCGGAATTCGGGCTGGAGCACCGCATAGCCCTGGTGCGCGAAATACTGGACCAGCCAGTCGAAGCCCCAATCGTCGTGCGAGGCCGGGCCGCCATGCGGCATCACGATCGCCGGCAGGCCCTTCTTCGCGCCGCTCGGCGGGAGCGTCAGATAGGCCGGGATCATCGTGCCATCCGATGCCCTGAAGCTCACCGGCGTCATCTCGGACAGCGGCACGTTCTCCAGTCGCGGCCGGACCAGAGCGATCTCGTTGAGATGCTTGGTCGTCTTGTCGAACACGAAATAGCGCCCCGGATCCCTGTCGCTGCCGGCGGAGAGGAGCAGCTTGGTCTCATCCGCGCTGCTGCTGACGAAATTGATCTGCGGCAGGCCGGGCAGCGCCCTGGACAATGCGGCCGCCAGCTTCTGATATTCGGGATCGAAATAAACGACGCTGCCCTTCTCGCTCGCCGTCGTGGCACCGACGAGACGTGCCTGACGACCGAGCCGGACGACGCCATCGACGTCCACCTTCGGATCCTCGAACACGAGATCGGTCTTCATCGATCCGTCCAGCGAGACCCGGTACAGCTTGTCGCGCCCGTCCTTGTTGTCGAGGCTGTAGACGGCGTCGCTGGCATAATCGATCGAGAGCGGGCGCAGGCCGGGGCCATTCAGCGCGCGGGTGGAAAAGCTCTCCCACTGCCGGCTGCCGGGCCGGCGATAGAACCACTGGTAAACGCCGCTAAGCTGCCCGCCGCTGCTCGACGCCTCGCGTTCGACCATGCGCACGGTGCCTTTACCATCGCTGATATAGTCGCCCGCATTGGGATCGGGCTCCTCCACCTTGGATGCGCCCAACGTTCGCGTATCGACCAGATCGACACCGAGCCCGTCCGCCGTCTTGGCGAGCTTGGTGCCGATGTCCATCTCCGGAACGTGATCGCGAGCCATCAACACCTTGCCGGTGGTGCCTTCCTTCCAGTCGATGACGTTCCCGTCGAACTGGCTGATTCGCAGTTGCGCGGCGGCGGACGTCTGGTTGGACAGCAGCTTGGCGTTCTTGCCATCGTCATCGATCGCGATCAGCCGCTGGAAGCCAAGCAACTGGCTCCCCATGTAGCTCGTCGCCCCCGTCGCCTCGCAGACCAGGCGCGTATTGTCGGCCCAGTCGCACCAGCGCAGGGTCGATTCCGCACCGTCGGATGTCATGGCGACATGCGGCGCGCTGCTCCCGTCGGCAGCCGCGACCATGACGACCGTCCCGGTGGTGTGGTTGGCGGCGAGATAGGCCACCTTGCTGCCGTCCGGCGACATCGACGCGCCGCTGATCGCCTCCCGCGCGCCGAATATGTCGGCCGCGTCGGGCGTCGCACCCGACGTGGTGGGCGGAACCTTGTCCGCCGCCAGTGTCGCCGTCGCGAGTGCGCAAGCGGCGATACTCCCCAGCAGAAACTGCCGGCAAGCGCCCTTCGTCTTCGTCATTCTGTCATGGCCCCCAGGCTACACTCCCCGCCGCTTTTCTTCCATCAAGAACGACCGACTGCAAGCCCGTTGCGTGCGCAGGCAGACACTGCCATGGGCGCAGCCCCAAGACGAAAGAGGTGACGATGACCGTCCGCCAGCCCGCCGAATGGGCGCCCCATGCCGCCGTCTGGATCGGCTTCCCGAGCCATCCCGATCTCTGGGAGGATGATCTCGCGCCCGCGCGCGACGAAGTGACCGCCTTCGCCCGCGCCGTATGGGCCGATGGCAAGGGCGAGAAACCCATCCTGGTCTGCGCCGACGAAGCCGCCGGCGAAGCAGCGCGCGCGCTGGCCGGGGACTTCGCGGAGATTCTCGTACGCCCGTTCGGTGACGTGTGGCTGCGCGACACCGGGCCGATCCTGATGGATGACGGATCGGCGCGCGATTTCGCCTTCAACTATTGGGGCGGCAAATACGATCTGCCCGGCGACGAGGAGATCGGCGGCGAGCTGGCCGATAGCCGCTCGATCGCCGCGACCAAATGTGGTTGGGTGTTCGAGGGCGGCGCGCTCGACGTCGACGGCACCGGCCTCGCCGTCACCACCGAACAGTGCCTGCTCAATCCCAATCGCAATCCCAGCCTCATCCGCGCCGAGATCGAGGCACGGCTGAAGGGCGATCTCGGCATCGATCGCGTGCTGTGGCTGGGCGACGGCCTCGCCAACGATCATACTGACGGCCATGTCGACAATCTCGCGCGCTTCGTCGGCCCGAACCGGCTGGCGCTGCCAGCGCCCGACGGCGAGGACGATCCCAACGCCGCCGTCTATGCCGATGCCAAGGCGCGGGCCGAAACATTCGGTGTCGAGGTGGTGTCGATCCCCTCCCCGGGCGCCGTCGAGCGCGACGGAGAGATCGTGCCGGCCTCCTACATGAACTTCTACGTCGGCAATGCGGCGGTGGTGGTGCCCATCTACGGCGCCGCCAACGACGACGAGGCGGTGGCCGCGATCGGCACCCTGTTCCCGGATCGCAAGGCGATCGGCGTGCGCGCCGACCACCTGCTCACCGGCGGCGGATCGCTCCACTGCATCTCGCAGCAGATTCCGCGCAATTGAACTGCCACACCAAGGGACTATCTGACGCGCCATGACCGAGATCACCGTCGCCGCCATGCAGCTCGCCTTTTCCGGGGACGAGGCTGCCAACATCGCAGCCGTCTCCGAACTGGTGCGCGAAGCCGCCGCCAAGGGCGCGCAGGTGATCCTGCCGCCGGAGCTGTTCGAGGGGCCGTACTTCTGCCGTGTCGAGGATGAGGGCCTGTTCGTGGGTGCCCGCCCGGTGGATAAGCACCCCTCGGTGCTGGCGATGCAGAAGCTCGCGGCCGAACTGAAGGTCGCGATCCCGACCAGCTTCTTCGAGCGGGACGGGCAGCACCATTACAACACGCTCGCGATGATCGGGCCGGACGGCAAGGTGCAGGGCATCTACCGCAAGAGCCACATCCCCGATGGCCCC
>BACX01000061.1 GCA_000333335.1 Sphingomonas-like bacterium B12
CGTCACGAGGAATGCTGCATCGCCGTGATCACGCGCGCCAGCCAGGCGCCCGCGCCCAACCTCGCCAACAACATCGTCGCGGCGCTGGGCGGCAACGACGGCGACCCCGAACATCCCTATCGCCGCCAGGCCTATGCCAACCAGCCCGACGGCCAGCGCGTCCGCGACGGCGGCGTCTCGCTGCAAGCCGACTGGGAACTGGGGCCGGGCACGCTGACCTCAGTCAGCTCCTATCGCGACTGGCGGACGATCGCCGGCTTCGATGCCGATTTCTCCACCGCCGACATCGACTATCTGCCGCCCGACAAGAGCAATTCCACGCGCTTCCGGACATTCAGCCAGGAGCTGCGCTACGCCGGCACATCGGGCAATCTCGATTGGCTGATCGGCGGCTTCTACAGTCACGAGCGGCTGAACCAGAATACCAGCGTTCGCGTCGGCAAGGACTTCACGCCCTATCTGAGCCTGCTCTTCTCCTCGCTGGTGGAGGGGCATCCCGATCCGACATTCCTGCAGACCGGGCTGACCTTCCCGTTCGTCGGAGGCGTGAACTATGCGGCGGGCTCGGGTTCGCTCGATCGCTACCGCCAGCTCGACAAGACCTATGCGCTGTTCACCAACGAAACCTACCATTTCAACGACGCGCTGAGCTTCAATGTCGGGCTCCGCTATTCGATCGACCAGAAGATCCTCAACCAGACGAGCAGCAACATCGGCAACGGTGCCGGCTGCGGCGCGGCCAATGCGGCGTTCGGCATCCTGGAGGCGGTGAACCCGGCGGCGGCGGCACAACTCGCGCAGGTCAACGAGACGATGTGCCTGCCCTTCCTCAGCCCCGGCTACAACAATTTCACCAATCGCCAGTCGCATACCGAACATGTGCCGACCGGGACGGCCAAGCTCGCCTATCGTTTCGGGCCGGAACTGATGGTCTACGCCTCCTATGCACGCGGATACAAAGCGGGCGGCTTCAACCTCGATCGCGTCCAGTGCACGGTGGGCGAGGCGGATTGCCTGCCCGGCAGCGCGGCGGTGATCACACCCATCCGCAACACGCGCTTCAGCGACGAGACCAACAACGCCTTCGAGGTCGGTGAGAAGGCGACTCTGCTCGATCGCAAGCTGCTGCTGAACGCCGCTCTTTTCTACCAGAGTTACAAGAACTTCCAGCTGAACACCTTCAACGGCCTGGTGTTCGTGGTCGATTCGATCCCGAAGGTGATCAGCAAAGGCATCGATGCCGATTTCGTCTGGTTCGCCTCGTCGAAACTAACCTTCCAGGGCGGCCTGACAGTCGCCGACACGCGCTATCACCTGACAGGCACCGAGCTAGCCGATCTCGAACTGCGCACCAGCTATCAGGGCGGGCGCCATTCGCGCCTGTCGCTGGCGCCGCTCTATTCGGCTTCGCTGTCCGGTACCTATACCCAGCCGATCGGGGAGGATTATCAGCTCCGCTTCAACATGGGCGCGAAATACTCCTCGAAATACAATACCGGCTCCGATCTCGATCCGGGCAAGGAGCAGAAGGGCTACGTGCTGGCCAACGCCCGGCTCGGCTTCGGCCCGAGCAACCACCGCTGGTCGGTCGAGATGTGGACCGAGAACATGTTCGATACCCACTACAAGCAGGTCGCGTTCGACAACGGCTTCCAGAACGTGCCGACCAACGCGACCGGCGTGCTCGACGCCTTCCTCGGCGCGCCGCGCACCTTCGGCGCGACGCTCAGGCTGCATTACTGACGCGCGGATGGCCGCTCGCTTCATCGAAACGAATGGAGTTCGCCTCCATGTCGACGAGGAAGGGAGCGGCCCCCTCGTCCTGCTGTGCCACGGCTGGCCCGAAACCGCTTACAGCTGGCGCCACCAGATCGCGGCGCTGGCGGCGGCGGGCTATCGCGTCGTGGCGCCAGACCAGCGGGGCTATGGAGCGAGCGATGCGCCGGAAGCCGTCGAGGCCTACGACATTGCTCAATTTACGGCGGATCTCGCAGGTCTGGTGACGGCGTTCGGCGCGGAGCGCGCCGTGGTGATCGGGCATGACTGGGGCAGCAACGTTGCGGCGCACGCCGCGCTGCTGCGGCCGGACATCTTCCACGCGCTCGGCCTCCTGAGCGTTCCCTACGTCGCACGCAGCCGGACACGGCCCTCCGCACGGTTCGAACGCGCGACGCGGGACCGGGAATTCTATCAGGCCTATTTCCAGCAGCAGGGCCGCGTCGAAGCCGAGCTGGAAGAGGATGTGCGCCGCGCCCTGCTCGGCATCCTCTACACCGCCGGCGGCGATCGCGCGCACGAGCGGCCGGACGACAGCCGCTCCTTCGCCTTCTTCGCCAAGGGCGAGCGGATGATCGACAATCTCATCGTGCCGGATCATCTGCCGCACTGGCTGTCGGCGGACGATCTGGACGTCTTCACCGATCAGTTCCGGCGATCCGGTTTCCGGGGGGCGATCAACTGGTATCGCAACCTCGATCGCAACTGGGCGATCACCCCGTTCCTGCAGGGCGCGAAGATCCTGCAACCCACCATCTACATCGCCGGATCGGCCGACGGCGTGCCGATCATGCTCGCCGACGACGTCGCGGCGATGGATAGCTTAGTGCCGAACCTGCGCGGCAAGCACGTCCTCGACGGTATCGGTCACTGGACGCAGCAGGAGGCGCCCGAGGCTGTCACCCGGCTGCTGCTGGATTTTCTCGGCAAGCTCGAGGCGGAGCGGGGTTAGGTGCATTCATGCGTGCGAGCGCTTCGTCGCTGATCTAAGGCGACATCATGAGCAAGCTCGTGAATGTCGGCGCATGGCGCAGCTGATCCTGTTCAACAAGCCTTATGGCGTGCTGAGCCAGTTCACCGATCGTGGCACCGAAACCGCGCGGGCGACGCTGTCCGACTTCATCGACCTGCCGGGCATCTATCCCGCCGGCCGGCTGGACAGGGACAGCGAGGGGCTACTGCTGCTGACCGACGACGGCAAGCTGCAGGCGCGGATCGCCGACCCCAAGTTCAAGCTGCCCAAGACATATCTCGTCCAGATCGAAGGGGAGCCGGACGATGGCGCGCTGGAGCGATTGCGGACCGGCGTGCAGCTGAACGATGGCCTCACCCGCCCCGCGCTGGTCGAGCGCATCGATGACCCCGCCTTGTGGCCCCGCGATCCGCCCATCCGCTTTCGTGCCAGCATCCCCGATCGCTGGCTGAAGCTCACCATTCGGGAGGGGCGGAACCGTCAGGTCCGCCGGATGACGGCGGCGATCGGCCATCCGACGCTGCGACTGGTGCGATGGGCGATCGGAGACTGGTCGGTCGCGAATCTTCCGCCCGGCCAATGGCGCGCGGCGTGAAGATCTTCTTCGACGGCGGCTACCGACCCTCCACCGGCATGGAAACGGCGATCGTCGTCGGCGGCCGCAGCTTCATCCGGCGCGACCATGGGGTGGGCAGCAGCATGGCCGCCGAATGGCTCGCCCTGATCGAGGCGATGCGCCACGCCAGCGAGCAGGCGTTGGTCGATCCGGTGCTGCTCGGCGATGCGGCTGCCGTGATCGCGCAGGCGAACGGCGCCGTCCGCTGTCCGCCATCCTGCACCGATCATCTGCGGACCTTACTAGCGCTGCCACGACCACCGGGCCGGGTGCGGATCCGCTACGTGAAACGCAGCCAGAATCTCGCCGGCATCGCCCTCGCCGGGCTGCACGCTAGCTGACGCGCGATCAGCGCGATGCGGCGAAAAGGTGGTGAAGGACGATGCCGCTGGTGGTGGCCACATTCAGCGAGTCGAAGCCGCCGGCCATCGAGAGCCGGACGGTACGTGCGCGGCCCATGAGTTCCGGGGAAAGACCGGGGCCTTCCGCACCGAGCAGCACGGCATTTCGATCCGCGACGGCCATGTGTTGCAGTTCGCGTTCGCCGCGTGGGCTCAGAGCCACCGTCGTGAAGCCGTGACGGTCGAGCAGATCGAGCACGTTCGTTCCTCGATCGACCTGCGCGAACGGCACGAGCAATGTCGCACCGACCGAGACTCCGATCGCCTTTGCGTAGAGCGGATCGCAGCAGGTCGAATCGAGGGATCACGCCCCGATACCGAACGCGGCCGCGTTCCTGAATATGCCGCCCATATTGTCGTGGTTCGCGATGCC
>BACX01000060.1 GCA_000333335.1 Sphingomonas-like bacterium B12
AGATCGGCTCGGTATTCCGGACGACAGGCTCAACGTCAACGGCGGCGCCATCTCGATCGGGCATCCCTACGGCATGTCGGGCGCGCGCATGGTCGGCCACGCGCTGATCGAGGGGAAGAAGCGCGGCGCGAAGCATGTCGTCGTCACCATGTGCATCGGCGGCGGCATGGGCGCGGCCGGCCTGTTCGAGGTGCTGTGATGAAGGCGCTGCTTTCCCGCCAGCCCGGCGGCCCCGAAACGCTGGAACTCACCGATGTGCCGACGCCAGAGCCCGGCAAGGGCGAATTGCGCATCCGCGTACTCGCCTGCGCGATCAACTACCCCGACGTGCTCATCATCGAGGACAAATACCAGTTCAAGCCGCCTCGCCCCTTCGCGCCGGGCGCCGAGGTTTCGGGCGTGGTGGATGCGATCGGCGAGGGCGTGGAAGGCTGGGCGATCGGCGACCGGCTGATCGCGGTAGCGCGCGACGGCGGATTGGCCGAGGCGATGATCGTGCCGGCCTCCGGCGCGATCCGGATGGCGGCCGATGCCGATCCGGTCGAGGGCGCGGCGCTGATCTTCACCTATGGCACGACCATCCATGCGCTGATCGATCGCGGGCAGTTGAAGGCCGGCGAGACCCTGCTGATCCTCGGCGCGGCCGGCGGCATCGGCCTGTCCGCGATCGAGATCGGCAAGGCGATGGGCGCGACGGTGGTCGCCGCCGTCTCGAGCGAAGAAAAGGCTGCCGCAGCGCGCGAGGCCGGCGCCGATCGCACGATCGTCTACGGGCGCGGACCTTTCGACAAAGAAGGATCGAAGGCGCTCGCCCAGGCCTTCAAGGACGTGGTGGGACCAAAGGGCGCGGACGTGATCTACGATCCGGTCGGCGGCGACTATGCCGAACCGGCGCTGCGCAGCATTGCATGGGAGGGGCGCTATCTGGTCGTCGGCTTCCCGGCCGGTATCCCGAAGCTGCCGCTCAACCTGACGTTGCTCAAGGCTTGTGACGTGCGCGGCGTGTTCTGGGGCGCCTTCGTGGCGCGCGAGCCGGAACGCCATCGCGCCCATGTCGCGCAATTGCTCGACTGGTGGCGGGAGGGGCGCATACGCCCGCGCATCGATCGCATCTACCCGCTCGAACAGGGCGGCGAGGCGATCACGCGGCTAGCCAGCCGATCGGCAATCGGAAAGGTTGTCGTCCGCATCGACGACGCCTGACCCTATTTTCAAATTCCACCGAACACCTCTTTGGGCGCTGCTTTATGAGAGCAGCGCCCAATCCCATATCGACCGGAATTACGTTGTGCAAAGCGGCAAGAAATGCCTGCGTTGCGAAAGCGCTACACCCACCACATTCCCGTCCATACCCTATATTCAATTCGACTTGACGCATCGAAAGGCTTGCCCCATCCTCCTCTCATCAAACGGGCGTCGCGCACTGAAGAATCGGGCGCGGCCGGCCGGGGCGAGGCGGCGATAGACCCCCACCCCGCGTCGGCCCGACGGGAGAGGAAGGGGATCATCTGATGCACACCAAGGCCAAGCTGTGCGTTGCCGTGTCTGGCGCGGCGCTGTTCGCCGCGACTTCGTTTTCAAATGCGATAGCGCAGACCGCGCCCGCTGCGGCGACCCGTCCGGTCGCAACGGATGACGCTCCGAGGAGCGTCGACGAGATCATCGTCACGGCGCAGAAACGCTCCGAAAATCTCCAGAACGTGCCCATCGTCGTCACGACCGTGACGAAGCAGTTGCTGCAGGACAGCGGCGTGAAGGACATCAAGGATCTCGCGCTCCTCGCCCCCGGCCTGCTCGTCACCTCCACCACAAGCGAAGCGTCCACCACGGCGCGCATCCGCGGCATCGGCACGGTGGGCGACAACGCCGGCCTCGAATCTTCGGTCGGCATCGTGATCGACGGCGTCTATCGCCCGCGCAACGGTGTCGGCTTCGGCGATCTCG
>BACX01000059.1 GCA_000333335.1 Sphingomonas-like bacterium B12
CCGCATAGCGGCCGGCGGCGGCAAGCGCGTCGGCCTCCTCCAGCAAAGCGCGGGCGGGCGCGGCGTCGGGGCGCCATTCCGGCTCTTCGGCGATGTCCTCCGCCGTGCGGCGCCACGGCCAGCGCAGGTCCACGAACTGGCTGACGATCATATACAGGATGAACAGGCCGATCCCGCCGAGCGTGATCCAGGTGAGCACCTTCAGCACCGGCCAGGCGTGGTGCAGCCATTGCGCGAGCGCGCGCATCCACTCAGGCGTATGGGGTTTGGGCGCCTGCGGCAGCGCGAACTGGATGCGCGAATCGGCGAGCAGGTGCGCGTGCGCCTTCGCGAAGGCGTCTCCGCCCTTGGCCACCGAACCCGTCGCCAGGCTGGTGCAGCCATTGCGAGGCGCGCCATCCATTCAGGGTATGGGGTTTGGGCGCTGCGGCAGCGCGAACTGATGCCGCGATTCGCGAGGCAGTTGCGCGTGCGCCTTCGCGAAGCGTCTCCCGCCCTTGGCCACCGACCCCGTCGCTGGTGTCACGCCCGTCTACACCCCCTGCCTGCCCCCAGGGTGATGCGAGCCTATAGGTTTCCAATTCGTTCGCAAGGCAAGAAAAGGGGCTGGACAGATCGTAGCGACAGGAGAAGCATGAGGCGGGGAATAATCTCGGGGGCGAGATATGGCATCTTTAATTGTGCTTTTACTGTTCGCGGCCGGCCCGCTGGTGACGCTTGGGATCTGGCTGTGGCTGCGCTCGCGGCGTGATCCGGTGGCGCTGGTCGAGCCGCTCGACATCGGACGGGTATTCTCCTCGGGCTTCCGTGTGTTCGGATCGGAAGGATGGCCGGTGGTGGCGCTGTCCGCGGTACTGATCGGCCTTCCGCAAATCCTGTCGGTGCTGGTGACGCGGCCGCTGATGGCCGAGCGCACACAGCAATTCATCGGGGCCAACCCCGGCGATCCGTTCGCTGTGTTCAAGGCGATGTGGGTGCTGCCCGTGATGATCGGGTTCCTGATCATCTTCGCGATGATGATGGTCTTCTACGTGGCATCGACCATCTATCTCGTCTCGCGCTACGAGGGCGCGCCCGTGTCGATCGGTGAGGCGCTCGCCCGCACCCCGGCGCGGGCGGCGGTTGCCTTCGGTGCGCTGATCGTCGCCTGCATCGGCATCGGCGTTGGTTGGGTGCTGTTCCTGCTGCCGGGCATCATCCTGAGCCTGAACTGGATGCTGCTGATCCCGGTGATCTCCTGCGAGAACGCGGGCTTCTTCGGCAGCTTCGCGCGTAGCCGGTCGCTCGCGATCGGATCGCGGGGACGTATTCTCGTGCTCTTTCTTCTGTACATGGTGGCGATCGTCTTGCTCTCGATCCCGGGCGGCGCGCTGTCCGGCGCGTTGAGCGGAGGAACGCCGCGCGCGCCGGGCCTGTTCGCCTCGATCTGGAGCGTGGTGTTCGGTGTCGTGCTGGCCGTATTCCAGACCGGCTTCTTCGCCGGCCTGTATGTCGAACTGCGCCGCATCCGCGACGGCATGTCGGCACCGGGCCTGGCCGACGTGTTCGCCTGAACATTTCAGCGCCGACGCGATATGTTCGTGTTGCACATGGCGGGAAACATCGTCCGCGCAGTCTGCGTCACGGCTCACCCTTCGAGCCGATGAGGGAGAATGCCCATGAAGACGCTGCGTATCGCGATGGCCTGCACCCTGCTGGCGTCCTTCGGACTCGCGACCGCCAGCCAGGCGCGTCCGCATCACCGTGTCTGCAAGGTGACGTGGGTGCACCACCACAAGGTTCGCAAGTGCTGGTAAGCGCGTAACCGGATCGCCGCTGCCGCCGAACAACCGGATATGGCAGCGGCGCATCCTTTCCGATATTCCGTCCGCGCGACCGGGGACGCCGGCCGCGCGGGAGCGGGCATGGCCGACGAGCAAGCCGATCAGTGGGGGGCGTGGATGGCGGCGGCGCAGGCCGGCCATGGCGGCGCCTATCGTCGGCTGCTCGGCGACATCCGCATCTGGCTGCTGCGCTATTTCGCGCGCCGTCTGCCGCCGGGGCAGGTGGAGGACGCGGTGCAGGAAACCCTGATCGCAT
>BACX01000058.1 GCA_000333335.1 Sphingomonas-like bacterium B12
ATCGGTGAGCACGCGGCGGAGCGGCGCTCGGCGCGGCCCAGCAATTCCTCCAGCCGTCGCCAGTCGCCCTCGCGTTCGGCGCGGAATTTGGCGGAGGGCAGCGGATCGAGCCGGCGATGCTGGGGNTGCAGCTCGTCGTCGGGCAGGTGCGCGTCGCGCTTGCGGCGGAAGGGCAGGGCGAGGGGCATCAGTACCAGCCCTCCGATCCGCTTGCCCCAAACACCCCGTTCGTCCTGAGCCTGTCGAAGGACGGGCCACGGGGGAAAACGCTTGCTGCCTGTCCTTCGACTTCGCTCAGGACGAACGGATCGCGAGGGGCAAGGGAAAGGTCGCCCATCACACCACCCCCTGCCGCTTGAGGCCCAGATACGCTTCCACCAACGCCGTGCCCGCCGTGTCATGACGCGCCTCGACGATGTGCACGCCCATCCGCTTCAGACGCGCCGCGACGATCGCGCGTTCGCGCAGCAGCGCCTGCGCCGCGACGGCGCGGGTGACGTCCTCCGGTTCGGTCGGTTCGGCGGCGGCGAGGCTTTCGAGTTCCTCGTCGCGGTAGATCAGAAACATCAGCAGATGGCGTGCAAGCAAAGGCGCGCAGGCGCGGACCATCAGCTCGGCGCTGGTCGGATCTGTGAACTCGGTGAACAGCACGATCAGCGTCCGCCGGTCGAGCTTCTGCGCGATGCGGGTGAGGCCGAGCGTGTGGTTCGCCTCTCGCGTGCCGTAATCGATACCGGCGGCAAGTCGCTGCAATGTCGGGAAATTGTGGATGCCGAGCGAGATGGCCGACGAGACGATCGGCTGCTCGGCATAGGCGAACAGGCCGACGCGATCGTCGAGCTTTAGCGCGACATAGGCCGCCAACAAAGCGGCGGTGACGGCGCGATCGACGCGGGGCACGCCGCCCAGCGGCTCGGCCATGGCGCGGCCGGCGTCGATCGCCAGCAGGATCTGGTTGTTGCGCTCGATCTGCCAGTCCTTCGCGAGCAGGGTGGCGTGGCGGGCGGACTGCTTCCAGTCGATCGCGCGGCGGTCCATGCCCGCCTGCCACTGGACGAGCGACTGGAATTCGGAGCCGGTGCCGATCTCGCGCCGCGCCGTCTCGCCGGTGATCGCCTGCTGGATGAGCAACTGGCTGTCCTCGCGGATCGGGCGCAGGTCCGGCGTGATCAGCACGGCATGGTCGCGGTCGTCGCGGCGCTGCTTCCAGATCAGGCCGAGCGGCCCCTTCCAGCGCAGCCACAGCGCCGAGACGTGAGCGGTGCCGCGCCGCAGGGCGTAGAGCGCGATCGGCCTGGTCCCGTCCCCGTCCAGATTGCGGCGAACGCCCTCGGGGGCGGCGAGGCGATCGTCGATATCGATCGCCGACTGTACGCTTGTGCGTGCGGAGAGGTGCAGCGTCGCCTCGACCCGGCTGCCGACCGGCGCGCTGCCCGGAACCGAAAGGTCGGCGGTGACCTTGTCGCGGCCCGGCGCCAGCATCGCGTCGGCGGCGAGGAGCAGCACGACCAGCAGCATCCAGGCGAAGCCGATCGTCCACAGCGCCGGCGCGACCACGCCGACGATCAGCGCCACTGGCGCACCCGCCGCCATCAGCAACACCGCGCGCGCCGTGGGATAGAGGCCGCCGCCGGATCTCATCGCGGTGCGACGGTCTCGGCGATGAGGGTGGCGACCACCTCCTCGGGCTTGCGGCCATCGATCTCGGCGGTGGGTGAGAGCGCGATACGGTGGCGGAGCACGGCGGGCGCCAGCGCGCGCACGTCGTCCGGCACCACATAGTCGCGGCCGGAGAGCGCGGCGGCGGCGCGGGCGGCGGCGGCCAGCATCGCGGCGGCGCGCGGCGAAGCGCCGGCGGCGAGTTCGACGCTGGTCCGCGTCGCGCGGATCAGGCGGACGATGTAGGCGACCACTTCGTCCACCAGAGTCACGGTGGACACCGCCTCCAGCGCCGCCGCGATCTGCGCACCGTCGGCGAGTTGCGCCACGCCCCACGACTCGGGCGAGGTCATGCCGCGATCCTTGCCGTGGCTGGCGACGATGCGGATCTCCTCGGCCTCGTCGGGATAATCGACCAGCAGCTTGAAGAGGAAGCGATCGAGCTGCGCCTCGGGCAGCGGATAGACGCCCTGATTCTCGATCGGGTTCTGCGTCGCCACCACCATGAAACGGTCGGAGAGCAGGTGCGAAACACCGTCGAGCGTGACGGAGCGCTCCTGCATTGCCTCCAGCAAGGCGGCCTGGGTCTTGGGCGGGGCGCGGTTGATCTCGTCGGAGAGCAGCAGGTCGCAGAAAACGGGGCCGCGGATGTGGCTGAAACTGCTGGTCTGGAAATTGAACACGTTGGAGCCGGTGATGTCGCCCGGCATCAGATCGGGCGTGAACTGGATGCGCTTGAAATCGAGGCCCAGCGTCGCGGCGAAACATTGCGCGAGGAAGGTCTTGGCGGTCCCCGGCGGCCCTTCCAGCAGCACATGACCGCCCGAGAAGAGCGCGATCAGCAGGTGGCGCACGGTTGCCTCCTGGCCGACCACCGCCTTGCCGATCTCTCCGGCGATGCGCTCGCCCAAGCCTTTGACTTCATCGAGCGTCATCGTGTGCGGTTCCTTCTCCAGCGGTACAGCGCGCGCGCCGCACTCAGCAATTGGTCCCGGTCCTCGGCGGTTTCGGCCTGCCAGGCGAGGGTGGCGTAGGGGGGATCGCCCCCGGTTTTGCCCGAGCGATCGAGATACTGGTCCAGCGCTTCGCCCGAGAGGCGAGCGGGCGCGTGGGTCGCCTGCGCGGTCAGGTCGCGGGTGAGCGATGCATAGGCTGCGCCGACGCGATGCTCCTTGCGCGCCGCGCGGAACAGCATCGCGGCATTGTCGACCAGGGTGCGCTTGCCCATCGCGATCGCGCGTCCGGCCGCCGCCGGCGCGCCGAAGCGGATCGCGCCATGCAACCCGGCGAGGAAGCCCGCCGCCACGATGATCAGGGTCACCGGCAGGAAGGGCGGCTCGAATACCGATTGCAGCGGATGCTTGGCATTCTTCGATGCGCCGAAGCCGTTCAGCGTCAGGTCGAAGGCGATTTCGTTGGTGGTGGCGAGGTCGTCGATGATCCGCCAGCCCTGCCGTGCCGTCCACGGATCGGCGAGACCTTGGTTGTTGATGAGATCGGGATCGGCCAGCACGTAGACCGGGCGATGGTCGAGTTGCGCCAGGATCACCCGGCCGTCCGCGTCGAGCAGCATGGGCACGAAGCCGCTGCCGGTCAGGCGCTGTTGTTCGTCGATACCGCCCACTTCGCGGGGGCATGCGCGGCGGGTCGCCTCCTGCAGCAGGCGGTTTCTTGAAGGGGCGTCTGCTCGACCAGCAGCTTGGGCGCATATTTCTCAAGCCCG
>BACX01000057.1 GCA_000333335.1 Sphingomonas-like bacterium B12
GATGTTGCAGNAAGTCGCAACGTTTTGAAGGGGCGGGCCGATCAGGCCCGATCGTGCTTGTCGGCGCGCCGCTTGCCGAACAGCAGCTTCTGCTCGAGCCGCCCGCGCAGCGCCGCATAATAGGCCTGGAGGAAGGCGAGATCGCGCTCCTCGCCATCGTCGCTCCAGTGCTGGCGGCCGATCCGCTGGCAGATGGTGAGCGTGACGGTGGCAACGGCCGGCGCGTGCGCCTGGCGGATCACCTGTTCCAACGTCTCCAGCTCGAACACGCCATAGGCATCCAGCTCGGCCTCGGTGAATTCCGTCTCCTCGGCGTGGGCGGACAATTCGGGCAGCAGCGGCCGTTTGGGCACGCGGATCACCCAGGTGCCGGCCAACAGGTCTCCCGCGCGCAACCGGTCGCGGTTCATCAGCGGCAAGAACAGGAAGATCGCCGTCCAGCCGAGCCCGAAGAGAACGATCAGCGTGTCGTAGCCTTGCGTCGCCAGCGTCTGGATCATCAGCGTGATCGGCAGGAACGCCTCGACCTCGCGCAGCGCGTTGCGGGCGATCACCGAGTCGAGCGTCAGCCGCCCGCCGTGGCGCGCGATCACCCGGAGGCCGAGCGCGCGCTTGCCGGGCGTCTGCCCCCTCGGCCGCGCTTCGAACCAGGTGAAGTAGAAGTTGCGCAGCAGGAACAGGCCGATCGTCCAGAGCAGCATGGCCGCGTGGCCGGACGCGCGGCCAGGCACAGCCTTGGCCGCGAAGACCAGGAAGATGGTGACGGCGATGATCGATCCGAACAGGATCAGGATGTCGAGCAGGAAGGCACCCGCGCGCTGCCCCGCATCGGCGAGTTCCAGCGGCAACGGCACGCCTTCCGGCGTCACCAGCATCCTGACGCGCTTCGTCTCCCTGGGCATCCGCGCGCTCATCGGCGG
>BACX01000056.1 GCA_000333335.1 Sphingomonas-like bacterium B12
CGAGCGGCGAGTGGGAGGTCGTGGCTGCCACCTGGGCGGCGCTGGAACCGATCGCGGCGGCGAGTTGGGGGGCGGGCGACCTGCCCGCCGCCACGCCGCGCTGGCGGGCGTTGCTGCGCGCGGGCGTCCGTCCGCCCGCCGCACGACGGGATCGGAGAGCGCCGCACCCTCGAAATGCTGCGGACCCCGGATCAGGTCGGTCCATTCGATCGGCGCGGCATCCAGCTTGAACCGCCAGTGCGGGCGAACGCCGTCCGCCTCCAGCCTCTGCCGTTCCTCCGCCGTCAGTTTCAGTGCAGCTCGGTCGTAGATCGGCGGCAAACCGCGTCCCAGCGCCACCTTGCGCTTGATCGACAGCTCTTCCTCGCTCTCGTAGCAGGGATAGACACGCCCCGCCGCGTGCAACGTCTCGAATGCCGCCTCGTAGAGCGCGAAGCGATCCGACTGGCGCACCTCGCCATCTGGCACCAGTCCGAGCCATTCGAGATCGCGCCGGATCGCGACGACATTCTCCTCGGTGGAGCGCGCCCGATCGGTGTCGTCGAGCCGTAGC
>BACX01000055.1 GCA_000333335.1 Sphingomonas-like bacterium B12
CGCTTCTGGGCGCGAGGTGACGGGCAGACGCTCGGCCTGATCGGCGCCGGCAATATCGGATCGATCGTCGCCGACCGCGCGCTCGGCCTGCGCATGAAGGTGGTCGCCTACGATCCCTTCCTCACCGACGAGCGCGCGATCGAGCTGGGCGTCACCAAGGCGACGCTCGACGAGCTGCTCGCCCGCGCCGACTTCATCACGCTGCACACGCCCCTCACCGAGCAGACGCGCAACATCCTCTCGGCCGAGAACCTCGCCAAGACCAAGAAGGGCGTGCGCATCGTCAACTGCGCGCGCGGCGGGCTGATCGACGAGGCGGCGCTGAAGGAAGGGCTCGACAGCGGCCACATCGCCGGCGCCGCGCTCGACGTGTTCGTCACCGAGCCCGCCAAGGAAAGCCCGCTGTTCGGCACGCCGAACTTCATCTCCACGCCCCACCTCGGCGCGTCCACCACCGAGGCGCAGGTCAACGTCGCGATCCAGGTCGCCGAGCAGATGGCCGATTTCCTCGTCTCGGGCGGCGTCACCAACGCGCTCAACATGCCGAGCCTCTCGGCCGAGGAAGCGCCCAAGCTGAAGCCCTATATGGCGCTCGCCGAGAAGCTCGGCAGCCTCGTCGGCCAGCTCGCCCACGACGCGCTGACCGGCCTCGCCATCGAGGTGGAGGGCGCCGCCGCCGAGCTGAACCAGAAGCCGATCACCGGCGCGGTGCTGGCAGGCCTGATGCGCGTCTATTCGGACACGGTGAACATGGTCAACGCGCCGACGCTCGCCAAGGAGCGCGGGCTCGACGTGCGCGAGGTGCGCCACGATCGCGAGGGCGACTATCACACGCTGGTGCGCGTGACGGTGGACACCAAGGCGGGGCCGCGCGCCGTCGCCGGCACCCTGTTCGGCAATGCTAGCCCACGCCTCACCGAGATCTTCGGGATCAAGGTGGAGGCCGATCTGGACGGCCCGATGCTCTACATCGTCAACGAGGACGCGCCGGGCTTCATCGGCCGCCTCGGCACGACCTTGGGCGAGGCGGGCGTCAACATCGGCACCTTCCACCTCGGCCGCCGCACGGCGGGCGGCGAGGCGGTGCTGCTGCTCTCGGTCGACACGCCGGTGGACGAGGCGCTGCTCGCCAAGGTGCAGGGCCTGCCGGGCGTGAAGCAGGTCAAGGCGCTGGGGTTTTGATGTAGGGGGCGGGCGGCTTCGTTGGGGGCTGCCCACTCCTTGCAAATCTATTTAGAACGAATCGTCTTTTTCAAAGCTGCCGTAAATTCGTCAGAGAATGCATTATTTTCCAGCACCCTATCGGCATCGTCAGGATCAAGATTTAACAAAATAATCGTCCTGAACAAATCAGGATTATTAGTTTTGCTAGATGATTTTCCCCAATTTTTCCACTGTTCGGTGATCTTATCTTTATTTTTCTTTATACTTTCTTCTATGGTCTCATTTAATTCTTTAATAGTGTTAATATTTAACTCAGACATCAAACTAAAAAATCTAGAGAATGACAATTCACTTGGAGGAGTTAAATCCAGCAAGAAATCCGATTCCGCCAGCTGCGATTTAACATCGTCTATTAGCTTTTCTTGTGGTTTAGATGCAAAAAACTCCTCCAGAGAATCCTTATCTATTCCAACCTGAAGATTCCCGCTGAATATGGATTCTTGATATTTCCTGCGAATACTTGCAGCATCATTGCTAACCCGCAAAAACTCGTCATCAGCAGCTTCGAGAAGAGCACTTATCCTGTAAAGCCTCCTTCGCAAAGACGGAGGGGCTTCCACAGGATTTTTGTAGCGCAACTTCCAATCTATCGCTGCCCAAGCGTGCTGTAAAATTGTCTTTACTTGTATTTCTAGATATAGTCCGTCAAATCTCTTAAATTTTGTAAGAGAATTTCTGGATTTTGCATGTTTTACTATAAGATGAGTTGATTGATATCCAAATTGATCTGGCTGCAACTCGCTATTCTTGTAAACAGAATTTTCTTGATCTACAACGAATTCTTTTTTAACTAGATCCACAATAACATCACAATCAGTCTCAAGGTAAGCAATTATTCTGACGCCACTCAGATCTGTCATATCCGATAAGTTTTTATATTTTCCAGATTTATCTTCCCTGGATATTTTTTCACAAAAACTCTCCAGAGATTTTGTGCGAGATTCTATGCGAAATACCTCAACGTTTTTTTCCGCTAGTAACTTCTCATTAGCTCGTGGACATTTTTTGTAAATGCCGCGTAAGTCGGCCTTGCACTATCAAAGGCTGGGGCGAGATCTTCGTTTGACATAAAACAATCCACGCGCTGATTTTTCAAAATTTTGCCAGATTTTCTGTTAAAAATCCACCCTTCCAATGTAGGATTTCGTCTGTCACGGTCGGCACGACTCACCGCGTCGCCGCTCTTTCTCAGCCTGAGAATCCGAGACGGGATATCCGGCGTCACTCGTGCAGCTTTTGTCGCTTTTCCGCGAAATTCGTCGCCAACCAGCTCTTTTCGACACCCGGCGCGCCAGCCCAACCGATCGCCCCCTTCCCATCCTCGATCCGCCTGTAGGAATGTCTTCTTTCCGCTCCGCCGCCTGTCAACTTCGTCAACTTCGCCGCCCACAGCCCCGCCGCGAGGGCCGCTCGCCCCTAGCATCCCCCCAGAATCCCGCTAAGAGCGTCCCCGCCATGACCAGCCCCTCGCTCCTCCCCGAAGGCCTGCGCGATCGCCTGCCCCCCGAGGCGGAGGCGCTGGGGCGGGTGCGCGGCGCGGTGCTCACCACCACCGAGCTGAACGGCTATGCCCGCGTCGAGCCGCCGCTCGCCGAGTTCGAGACGACCCTGCTCGGCCGGCTCAAATCCTCGCGCGGCACGGACTTGCTGCGCGTGATCGATCCGATCTCGCAGCGCACGCTGGCGCTCCGGCCGGACATCACCGCGCAGGTCGGCCGCATCGCCGCGACCCGCCTCGCCCACCGCGCCCGGCCCCTGCGGCTCTGCTATGCGGGCCAGGTGCTCAAGGTGCGCGGCACGCAGCTCCGCCCCGAGCGCGAGATGTGCCAGGCCGGCGCCGAGATCGTCGGCACCGATGCCGTGCCCGCCGTGATCGAGGCGGTGCGCGTCGCGCTCGATGCGCTGGCGGCGGCGGGGGCGACCGGCCTCTCGGTCGATCTCACGCTGCCCGATCTGGTGGCGACGCTCGCAGCCGGGCCGATGCCGGTCACGCAAGTCGACGCCGTGATTCACGAGCTGGACGGCAAGGATGCCGGCGCGCTCGCCGCACTCGGCGCCACCGCCTATCTGCCGCTGATCGAGGCGGCCGGGCCGGTCGATGCGGCGATCGAGCGGCTGTCGGCGATCGACAGCGGCGGCATCCTCGCCTCGCGGCTTACCGGCGCCCGCGCCATCGCGGACGCGATCGGCGGCCGCGCCACCGTCACGCTCGATCCCACCGAGCGGCACGGATTCGAATATCAGAGCTGGATCGGCTTCTCGCTGTTCGCCGACGGCGTGCGCGGCGAGGTCGGGCGCGGCGGGGCCTATTCGATCGTCCATCCTGACGGGCACGAGGAGCCGGCGGTCGGCTTCTCCATCTATCTCGATCCGATCGTCGATGCGGGCGTCGCCCCCTCGGGCCGGGACCGGGTGTTCCTGCCGCTCGGCACGCCGGCCGACACCGCGTCCGCGATCCGCGACGGCGGGCAGGCGACGGTGGCGGCGCTGTCCGATGCCGACACGCCCGCCTCGCTCGGCTGCACGCACGCGCTGACGGCTTCGGGCGTGGTCCCGGCCTGAGCCGCCCCAACCTGACTTGGCTTGACAGCGCGCCCTCCTGACGGGCAGAGGCGCGCCCGGAATTGCACAGGCTCCGCATGTATCGCGCGGGCCATTCTGGACCATCCGGCGCACCGAGTCCTGTCGAAGGGCGCGCCGGATCCGCACGGCAGGCGGGAGACTCGCATCCATGGCTAACGTAACCGTCGTCGGCGCCCAGTGGGGCGATGAGGGCAAGGGCAAGATCGTCGACTGGCTGACCGAGCGCGCCGAAGTGGTGGTGCGCTTCCAGGGCGGCCACAATGCGGGCCACAAGGTGGTCGTCGGCGAGAATGTCTACAAGCTGAGCCGCTCCCCTC
>BACX01000054.1 GCA_000333335.1 Sphingomonas-like bacterium B12
GAGCGGGCAGGTCATCGCGCCGAGGTTGGAAACCGGCATGCCGATATCGTTGAGCTGCACCGTGCCGATCGCCGAACAGCCATTGCCGAAATTCCTGTCCGGCAGCACCGAATAGCGCGCGCCGTCTGCCGTCAGCTGCGCGAGGCACTGGCGGCGCGTCGCTTCGTCATAGGCCGGGCGCGGGGTCGGCGAACGATAGGTGGCAGCGGGAGGACGCGCCGGTTTGCCGTGGGGTACGCACGAGGCCAGGATCAGCCCCGCCAGCACTCCAGGAAGACCGATCCGACGCACCTCGCCACTGTAGCGGCACGCAGCCGCCCGGCCAGTGGCGTCCCGTCGCGCCGCCCATTTCCGCCGCCAGACGCCCGTCCCGCGCGCCGAGCCGAGTCTCCGCGAGGCGCCCAGCGCGTTTTTCGCGTCATGGACGATATACACAGAAAATGGGCGATCCGCGCCGGCATCGGCACCGGCCTCTGCGCGCTGATGACCGCATGGTTGGTGCCCAACACCACGCCGAAGGCCAATCCCTCGGTCATTGCGGGCATGGCCGGCACCGCCGAGGCGCAGAAGCCAACTTATTCGGCGGTGCCCGATTCGGCGATCCCCGCATGGGCGGCCAGCCTGCAGCAGACGCCGTCCGCCAGCCCGGCACCCGCCAGCGCACCGTCGTCGGATCCCATCCAGATCGCCGACACGGCGCCGATGCCCGATCCGGCGCCGACAGTCGCTGAGTCAACCGGCGATGCCGGGATGACCGCCGATCCCGCACCCCCTCCCGCCCCCACAGACGTCCCGGTGAGCCGCACCACGCAACCGCCGCAGGTGCAGGCCGCGCCAGCTACGCCCCATGACGACTATCAGGCACGCCGCGCCGCCTGGCGATCGCAGCTCGATTCGGTGATGCAGGGCCAGACGGCCTCCGGCGACAGCGGCTGATCAGATCGCCGAGACGGGGATGTCCAGCGCGGCGGCGAGCAGCTTGCGGCTCTGCCGGTTGCCAGCCCCCGCGCCAGCCGCCTCGATCCGCATGATGGTGAAGCGCGACACCCCCGCTTCGCGGGCGAGCGCGCTCTGCGAAATCGCGCGGTAACGGCGCCATGCGGCCAGCGGGCTTTCCCCGCCGTCGATCGCCACGCGAACTTCGGCCGGAACGGCCTCCGCATCACGCTCGTCGGAGAAGATGAACATGCCGGCGGCGGCGGACAGGCGCTCGAAATGCGCCAGCGGCATGACCACCAGCACATCGCCCTGCGGCGTGACGATCTGTTGAACCCCCCGGTCCATCATAGGCGTCGCCATATCCATTTTAATCGATTCCGCAAGCGATTCGCATGATATTCGCATGAAACAATCGCACGAAAAATCAAACTCGTCATGATATTGCCTGTGCTATTCTGACAATACACTGAACGGGATATCAGACCGGGCCGACCTTCGCGCCGGTTGACATGCCCGCGCGCGCCGCTAAGGCCGTCGGCGGGCCACGCGGTCCCAACGCCGCGCGTGCTCTCTGTGAGGAGAGTCAGACATGACTGATACGATGCGTGCCGACGCCACGAGTGCGTCCGTTACCCGCCCCGACGCCGCCAAGCCGGCTCGCCCCTTCTTCAGCTCCGGCCCCTGCGCCAAGCCTCCGGGCTGGGATGCCGCGGCCTTGCCGCACGCCTCGCTCGGCCGCTCGCACCGCTCCAAGATCGGCAAGAGCCGCCTGGCCTACGCGATCGAGCTGACCCGCAAGATCCTCCAGGTGCCTGATACGCACCGCATCGGCATCGTTCCGGGCTCGGATACCGGCGCGGTCGAGATGGCGATGTGGACCCTGCTCGGCGCCCGCCCCGTCACCACCGTCGCGTGGGAGAGCTTCGGCGAAGGCTGGGTGACCGACGCCGCCAAGCAGCTCAAGCTCGACCCGACCGTGATCAAGGCGCCCTATGGCGAACTGCCCGATCTCGCCGCGATCGATCAGGATAGCGACGTCGTCTTCACCTGGAACGGCACCACCTCGGGCGTGCGCGTGCCCGACGGCGACTGGATCAGGGACGAACGCGAGGGCCTGCTGATCTGCGACGCCACCTCGGCGGTGTTCGCGCAGGACGTGCCGATCGCGAAGCTCGATGTCGTCACCTTCTCCTGGCAGAAGGTGCTGGGCGGCGAGGGCGCGCACGGCGTCATCATCCTTTCGCCCCGCGCGGTCGAGCGGCTGGAGAGCCACACGCCGAGCTGGCCGATCCCCAAGGTCTTCCGCCTCACCGCCAAGGGCAAGCTCTCCGAGGGCGTGTTCAAGGGCGAGACGATCAACACCCCGTCGATGCTCTGCGTCGAGGACTACATCCACAGCCTCGAATGGGCGCTCAGCCTCGGCGGCCTCTCCGGCCTGATCCAGCGCGCCGACGCCAACGCCGCCGCGCTCGACAAGATCGTGGCGACACGCGACTGGCTCGATCATCTCGCGACCGATCCGGCCTCGCGCTCCAACACCTCCGTCTGCCTGAAGTTCAACGGGCTCGACGAGGAGCAGGCCGCCGCAATCGAGAAGAAGATGGTTGCGATCCTCGAGGCCGAGGACGCCGCCTACGATCTCGGCTCCTACCGCGACGCCCCGGCGGGCCTCCGCATCTGGTGCGGCGCCACCGTCGAGACCGCCGACATCCAGGCGCTCGGCCCCTGGCTCGACTTCGCCTTCGCCAGCGCGAAGGCCTGAACCTCATTCCCGTCGCTCCTGCGAAGGCAGGAGCCCATCTCCTCACCGTTCCGCGAGCAAGACAGCTCAGGAGATGGGCCCCTGCCTCCGCAGGGGCGACGTCATTCCCAAAAGGATTCCGACATGCCCAAGGTACTGATTTCCGACAAGATGGACCCGCAGGCCGCCAGGATCTTCCGCGAGCGCGGGGTCGAGGTGGACGAGATCACCGGCAAGACGCCCGACGAGCTGAAGGCGATCATCGGCCAGTATGACGGCCTCGCCATCCGCTCCTCCACCAAGGTGACCAAGGACATCCTCGAACACGCCACCAACCTGAAGGTGGTCGGCCGCGCCGGCATCGGTGTCGACAATGTCGATATCCCGGCTCTCGGCCAAGGC
>BACX01000053.1 GCA_000333335.1 Sphingomonas-like bacterium B12
GCCTGTCCGTGGTGAGCGGCGAATATTTTCATTCCGAGCGGCCCGAGAAGATGGGCTACACCGTGGAAGGCGTCGAGGAAGAGGCGTCCGCCGACGGTGCCGTCGCCGAGAAGCCGGCTGCTTTCTACCTCGCCTCGGCCGACGCGCAGAAGGGCGCCGAGGTCTTCAAGAAGTGCGGCGCCTGCCATTCGGACCAGAAGGGCGGCCCCAACCAGATCGGCCCGCAGCTGTGGGCGGTCGTCGGCCGCCCGGTCGCGAGCGAGGCGGGCTTCTCCTATTCGGACGCCCTGAAGGCGAAGTCGGGCCCGTGGACCTTCGACGAGCTGTTCGCCTGGCTGAAGAGCCCGAAGGCCTATGCGCCGGGCACCAAGATGACCTTCGCCGGCCTCTCCAAGCCGGAAGACCGCGCCAACGTCATCGCCTATCTCAATTCGCAGAGCGACAGCCCGCAGAAGCTGCCGACCGCGCCGGCCGAGGCGCCCGCCGCCGCTGCCGGCACCGATGCCGCCGCCAAGCCGGGCGACAATTCGAAGGGCGAAGGCGCCGCCAAGCAGCCGGTCGTCACCGAGGGCCAGGCCGCGGCCAATCCCAAGGGCAGTGTCGGCGGCGATGCCGCGCCGAGCGTGACGGGCAACGAGGCCCAGACGAAGAAGTGAGGAATATCTCCTCCCCAGCTTGCTGGGGAGGGGGACCGCCGCAGGCGGTGGAGGGGCCGTCGGCGTCAGCCGGCGGTCTTCCTGTTTCGGGCGCTCCGCATCTCCCCTCCACCACGCTTCGCGTGGTCCCCCTCCCCACGCTACGCGCAGGGAGGATCCAGAAGGTTACATCCCGTACCATTCCTTCACGATCGCCCAGCCTTCCTCGGGGGTCTCGACGAAGCGGAAAAGCTCCAGATCCTGTGGCGAGATCACGCCGTAGCTGGCCAGCGCATCCCAGTTCACCACCGCCTCCCAGAATTCCGCCCGTAGAGCAGGATCGGCAGCGGCCGGGTCTTG
>BACX01000052.1 GCA_000333335.1 Sphingomonas-like bacterium B12
GCGAGACCGGGCGCTGGCGCTAGCTCAGCTGACGGTGGAGCTCATCGCGGTGGTCACGTTGGTGAAGGTGTTCTTCAGCTTCGTGCCCAGCTTGGACATGGCGGTGATCGCCGCAACGGCGATGAGGGCCGCGATCAGGCCATATTCGATCGCAGTCGCAGCACGCTGATCGCGCAGAGATTTGATGATGATCCGCATGCCCGTTCTCCAGTGTCAGCCTGCCTCTAACAAGCAATGTTTGACAAAGGGTTGAGCGATCGATCAGCCAGAGCTGCCGCCCGGCGGAACCGGGCGGCGCTTCTGATCGGAATGTCGGGATCTGGCGATCCGAAAGGCCCCGAAAAGGGCCAATGGCGCGAGTGACGGGGCTCGAACCCGCGACCTCCGGCGTGACAGGCCGGCGCTCTAACCGACTGAGCTACACCCGCGCATTTGGCGTTCCGCGATGGCCTCGGCCGCCGCGGTGGAGGGGCCTCTAAGGGGCTGTCACAACCCTGTCAAGCGACGGAAGGCGGCTCGTCCAAATCTTTTCGCGGGTGCCCGCCGAGCGTGCCGCGCTCGAACAGGAAACCGGCGATATCCGGCCGCCCCGCCGTATCCAGTACGGTGTGGATGATGATCAGCAGCGGCGTCGCCAGCACCGCGCCCACTGTCCCCCACACCCACGCCCAGAAGCTCAGCGACACCAGAATCAGCAGCGGAGAGAGCGTCAGCTTGCGCCCGACGATCAGCGGCGTGACGATATTGGCCTCGATCAGATGCAGGCACAGGAAGATTGCCGGAGGCGCCGCCGCATACCAGGGGTCCGCGAAGGTCATCAGGCCGCCCAGCGCGAGCAGGATCACGCAGCCGACCGGGCCGACATAGGGCACGTAATTGAGCAGGGCGACGAGGCCGCCCCACATCAGCGGGGTCGGCAGGCCGACATAATACACGGCGACCGCCACGATGCAGCCCAGCGTCACGTTGATGGTGGTGATCGTCGCGATGTAGCTGGAGGTGCGGTCCACGACTTCCTGAATCACCCGCGCCAGCGTCATCGCGCTGTCGAAGGTGGCGCGGCTGGTGATCGTGTGCCGCCGCGCCCGCGTCCATCCGGCGAGGAAGAAGAAGATCACCAGCATCGCGAAGAAGAACTGGAGGATCACGAACGGCGCCGAAGTGGTGAGCAGCGACAGCAGCGAGTTGGGCGTATCCAGCGTCACCGTGCGGGCGTGCGTCTTGGAGATCATGATCGTGTTGGCGAGCTCGCCGATCGATCTGTTGAGCTGCGCGTAGACATCCACCAGCGGGCGCACCGTCGTCTTGATCAGGCCGATCCGCTTGGGAAGGATCGCCACCCAGTTGGAGGCCGGCACCACCACCGCCGCGATCGCCATGTTGGCGACGCCGATGAAGAACAGCACGCACAGGAAGGCGGAGGCCGCCGAGGGCAATCCGCGTCGCTCCAGCCATTCGAGCAGCGGCACCAGCGCGATCGCGACGACGAGGGCCGCCACCAGCGGCAGAAAGAATTCCGCCCCGGCCCTGAGCGCGAAGGGCAGCGCCAGCACCAGCCCGATGCCGAGGATCAGCGCGGTCGCCGCCAGCAACCGGTCGCGATGATAGCCGCCCGTCACCATCGCGGCCCATTGCGATTCGGTATGACGCTCCACGGCGCTGCCGATCTTCTCGGCCGCCTCGTCCATCACCGCATCGTCGAGCCGCTCGGTCATCGGTCCTCCCTCGTCGGCACGAGGCTTAGCAGGAAGCGGATCGGGCGGGAAAGCGCCCGTCTCGCCCTGTCGATCAGTCTCAGAGAGGATAGCGATTAGACAGGGCCGTCACGGCGGCGCAATCAACGGGGGCGACAAGCAATCCCAACAAGCAGTGTGGAGAGATGTGATGAACGTCGAAGCCAAATGCCCGGTCGGCAATCATATGGGCGGCAACGCCGTCCTGTTCGAGATGACCAATCGGATCTGGTGGCCCAACCAGCTCGATCTCTCCGTCCTCCACCTCAATCCGCCCGCCGGCGACCCGATGGAGCAGGGCTATGATTATGCGGCCGAGTTCAAGACGCTCGATCTCGCTGCGGTGAAGGCGGACCTCACCGCGCTGATGACCGATTCGCAGGAGTGGTGGCCAGCCGATTTCGGCCATTACGGCCCGCTCTTCATCCGCATGGCGTGGCATGCCGCCGGCACCTATCGCACCGGTGACGGTCGCGGCGGCGCGGGTTCGGGCCAGCAGCGCTTCGCCCCGCTCAATTCGTGGCCGGACAACGCCAATCTCGACAAGGCACGCCACCTGCTCTGGCCGATCAAGCAGAAATATGGCCGCAAGCTCTCCTGGGCCGACCTGCTGGTGCTGACCGGCAACGTCGCCCTCGAATCGATGGGCTTCAAGACGGCCGGCTTCGGCGGCGGCCGCATCGACACCTGGGAGCCTGAGCGCGACACCGACTGGGGCCGCGAACGCGAATGGCTGGGCGACGAGCGCTATTCGGGCGACCGCGACCTCGCCCACCCGCTCGCCGCCGTGCAGATGGGCCTGATCTACGTCAATCCGGAAGGCCCCAACGGCAATCCCGATCCGCTGAAGGCCGCACACGACATCCGCGAGACCTTTGCGCGCATGGCGATGAACGACGAGGAGACCGTCGCGCTGATCGCCGGCGGCCACACCTTCGGCAAGACCCACGGAGCCGCCGATCCGAGCCAGTATGTCGGCCCCGAACCCGAAGGCGCGTCGATCGAGCAGCAGGGTCTGGGCTGGGCCAACAGCTACGGCAGCGGCAATGCCGGCGACACGATCACCTCGGGCCTCGAAGTGACGTGANCGCAGGAGCCGACCAAGTGGACGAACCTGTTCTCAAAGAACCTGTTCGCCCATGAGTGGGAGCTGACCAAGAGCCCCGCCGGCGCGCAGCAATGGGTCGCCAAGGACGCCGCCGAGGACGTGCCGGACGCGCACGATGCATCGAAGAAACACCGCCCGACGATGCTCACCACCGATCTCGCGCTGCGTTTCGACCCGGCCTACGAGAAGATATCGCGCCGCTTCGCCGAGGATCAGGATGCCTTCGCCCATGCCTTCGCCGAGGCTTGGTACAAGCTGACCCATCGCGACAGCGGCGCGCATGGCCGCCTGCTCGGGTCGGAAGTGCCCGCCGAGCCGCGTATCTGGCAGGATCCCCTGCCCGCCGCGACCGGCGCGCCGCTCTCCGACGCGGACGCGCAGGCGCTCAAGGCGAAGATCCTCGACTCCGGCCTGACCATCCCGCAGCTGGTCAAGACGGCATGGGCATCCGCCTCCACCTACCGCGTCACCGACAAGCGCGGCGGTGCCAACGGCGCGCGCATCGCGCTCGCCCCGCAGAAGGACTGGGCGGTGAACGAGCCGGCCGAGCTCGCCACCGTGCTCGCCAAGCTCAACGAACTGCGTGGATCGGTCAGCCTCGCCGACGCGATCGTGCTGGGCGGCAACGCGGCGGTCGAGGCGGCGGCGAAGAAGGCCGGTCATGACGTGATCGTGCCGTTCACGCCGGGCCGCGTCGACGCCACCGCCGAACAGACCGACGCGGACTCGTTCGACGCGCTGGAGCCGACCATCGACGGCTTCCGCAACTATGTCGGCGAACCGACCGTCTATTCGCTGGAGGAGGTGCTGGTCGATCGCGCGCAGCTGCTCGGCCTCTCCGCGCCGGAGATGACGGTGCTGGTCGGCGGCCTGCGCGTGCTGGGCGCCAACCATGGCGACAGCGCCCATGGCGTGTTCACCGATCGCAAGGGCACGCTCAGCAACGACTTCTTCAGAACCTGCTGAAGTCGAGCTTCGATGCCNAGTGGGCGTCGGCGGGCG
>BACX01000051.1 GCA_000333335.1 Sphingomonas-like bacterium B12
AGGGAGAGACTAGAATGGCGTGAAAGTGNCGATCAACGGCTTCGGCCGCATCGGCCGTTTGTTGCGCGCGCGATCCTGGAGCGTCCGGACTGCGGGCTGGAACTCGTCTCGATCAACGATCTCGGCAAACCCGCCGACAATGCCCGCCTGTTCAAGCGCGATTCGGTCCACGGCACCTGGAAGGGCACCGTCGAGGTCGACGGCAACGACCTGATCGTCGACGGCAAGCGCATCCACGTCTCGGCCGAGCGCGACCCGGCGAACCTGCCGCACGCCGCCAACGGCGTCGACATCGCGCTGGAATGCACCGGCTTCTTCACCGATCGTGAGAGCGCGCAGAAGCACATCGCCGCCGGCGCGAAGAAGGTGCTGATCTCGGCGCCCGCCAAGGGCGTGGACCTGACGGTCGTGTTCGGCGTGAACCACGACAAGATCACCGGCGACATGACGATCCTGTCCAACGCCTCGTGCACCACCAACTGCCTGGCGCCGGTCGCCAAGGTGCTGAACGATGCGATCGGCATCGAGCGCGGCCTGATGACCACGGTCCACGCCTACACCAACGACCAGAAGATCCTCGACCAGGTCCATTCCGATCCGCGCCGTGCGCGTGCCGCCGGCATGTCGATCATCCCGACCACCACCGGCGCCGCCCGCGCCGTGGGCGAGGTACTGCCCGAGCTGAAGGGCAAGCTGGACGGTTCGGCGGTGCGCGTGCCGACCCCGAATGTCTCGATGATCGATCTCACCTTCACGCCGAAGCGCGACACCACGAAGGACGAGGTCAACGCGATCCTGAAGGCGGCAGCCGAAGGCCCGCTGAAGGGCGTGCTGGATTACACCGACGAGCCGCTGGTCTCGATCGACCTCAACGGCGCGGCCGCCTCGTCGACCGTCGACAGCCTCGAGACGGCGGTGCTGGAAGGCAAGCTGGTCCGCGTGCTGAGCTGGTACGACAACGAATGGGGCTTCTCGAACCGCATGGTCGATACGGCCGGCGCGATCGCGAAGACGCTCTGATCGTGACGGGGCGGCTCCTCGGCATTGCGAGGAAGAGCCGTCCGAAAGGCGTGGTCGAGACGATCGACCGCGCCTTCGTCGGCCTCGGCAGCGGGGTCGAAGGGGATCATCGCGGCCTGCTCAAGCCGGGCGGCAAGGGCAGGCGGCAGGTCACCGCGATGATGAAGGCGGATTGGGATGCCGCGATGGCCGAGCTCGGTCATCCCGCCGCGTCGTGGTCCGACCGGCGCGTCAATCTGCTGATCGACGGGCTGGAGCTGCCACGCGAGGCGGGCGCGCTGCTGCGCGTCGGCGATGCGCTGTTCGCGATCACCGGCGAGTGCGATCCGTGCGTGCGCATGGAATCCGTCGCGGTCGGTCTGGAAGCGGCGCTGACGCCGGGCTGGCGCGGCGGCCGGACGATGAAAGTGGTCGAGGCGGGCGACATCGCGATCGCCGATCCCGTCTCGATCGAGACACAGAATT
>BACX01000050.1 GCA_000333335.1 Sphingomonas-like bacterium B12
TGGATCGCACACCCTGCACGACCCGATTGACCGTGCCAGTCGCGTTGGGCGTGTCGGGCGTCCGACCCAGGTGCAGTGCATAATGCAGGCCGAACAATTGCGCCGGTGCGATGAAGGGAAACAGCAGCTCGGCGTCGGCCGCGTGCTGCAGCCCCGGAACGACCAGAGCCTCGCCCTCGATCGGCTGGGCGGAAATGGCAAGGACCGCGCCGCACAGGTTGTCCGCGCGCAATGCGTGACCAGCATGTTGCGCGGGCCGAACCGTTGCTTGGCCTCCGCGATCAGGCGCAGATAGTCGCGCTGGGAGGTATCGGGCACCTCCTCGAAATCGAACACCATGCCATCGGCATGCTTGGCGGTGAGCGTCGCATCCAGCTTGTCTAGGAAGGCCTTGCGGGCCTTGGGATCGCGCAACAGGCTCGCGGTGCCGGCGCTGTCCCACTGCCCGTCCTGCGCGTTCTGGATCATCGGCAGGATCTTCGGCCGGCTGCTGCCCATGCGCAGCACCGCATCCAGCACGCGATCCCTGGTGACGGCGAAATCGTGGTTCTTGCCGGTGACGAAGATCAGGTCGGGCACCAGCCAGTCGATCTGGCCGATATGGCGAACCAGCGACGCCTTCGATGCGTCGTCCCACGGCACGTAGAAGCCGATCACCTGCTGGTGGACGCTCTCCGCCGCCTTGGTGCTGCCCGGCAGCCAGCTGCCGATGGTACGCTTGAGCACGCGGCCGACATGCGCGATCTGCGCGGGGATGGGGCGCGGCTGCGGATGCTCGATCCCGATGTCGAGCGCATTGGGCGTCGGTACGTCGACGATCGTGAAGGCGAACACGCACGCCGCCGCGACCAGCGCGACGAGCAGCCCGGCGAGAGTGCGAATCGACCAGCGTTTCCGCCGGCCGCTGGGATCGTAAAAAACCGGCGCCTTCATGGTGTCCCGATAAAACCTGACCGATGGATGTGAAAGCGCATCGCGCCTTTGTGTCTACCGTGAATCAGGCTTGTTTCAATGTCGAGACCTCGCCGCAAGGCAAAGTCCGGCAAGTGGCTTTGGAAAACGAAAACGGCGCCCGGCCGGGAGTGGGTAGCCGAGCGCCGTTCCGTCATGCATCGGCGTGACAGGGTCCAGGCCCGCCGACACATTTCGTCTAGCCCGCGCCGGCCCACCGACCGGTGGCGGTGGAATGAACGATCGGTAATAAAGGATTCTACGCCGCGCGGGCGAGCGCGTCACGCAGCCGCGCGGTCCATTCCGGGCGGCTCACCAGCAGATCGGGCATGTAGCTTTCGGGGCGATTGTAGACGAGCGGACGGCCGTCCAGCCGGGTCGCGTCCAGCCCCGCCGCCAGCGCGATCGCCACTGGTGCTGCGGAATCCCACTCATGCTGCCCGCCGTCGTGAACATAGGCGACCGCCTCGCCGCGCAGCACCGCCATCGTCTTGGCGCCGGCCGACCCCATCGGTTTGGTTGGAATATCGAGGTGCCGACAGGTCCGCGTCGCGACTTCGGGCGGGCGCGAACGGCTGACCAGAACGCCCGGCGCGCCGTGCAGCGCGGCGAGGCTCGCCGTGTCCGATCGCCAGAGCGTGCTGCGCGCCGGCTCCGCGACGGCACCCACGGACGGAACGCCATCGATCGCGAGCGCGACATGGACCGCCCAATCATCGCGCCCCTCGGCATATTCACGCGTGCCGTCGAGCGGATCGATGATCCACACCCGGCTTTTGCCCAGACGCGAACGATCGTCGGCGCTCTCTTCGGAGAGCAGGCCGTCGTCGGGCCGCTGATGCCGGATCGCGCGCACGAGGAAGGCGTTGGCGGTCTGGTCCCCCGCCTCGCCCAGTGCCTTGCCTTCGAGAAGGTTGGAGCGCCTGAGGTCGAGGAGCAGACGGCCTGCAAAATCGGCCAGCGCCGCGGCAAGCTCAATGTCGTTCACGTCCGAAAGGTGAGCCTGCAAGGCATGGAAATCAAGCCATCGTCGGCATCAGGCGCCGGGATCGGGCCTATTCGATCGTCTCGTCCGGATCGACACCCCACAGCTTCGCCTCCTCGACGAAGCCGCTCCGCCCGCCGACGTCGATGCGGCACCAGCCGTCCTTGCAGTGCGAAAGCCGCCCGATCACGCCCGGCTCCGCCCGCCAGCTGACCTTGCTGTTGGCGTCCGCCGCTTCGTGAAGCTCGGCGACGCCATCCTTCACCATCCCGGTGCGCTGGTCCGACAGAAGACTGGTGATCATCCAGCCCGACTCGCCATCGGGATCGCGAACCTTGCGCCAGCCGGGATAGACCTCGGTCACCTGCACCGGCAGGCCCTGCCGCTGATACAGCCAGCTCGCCGGATAGTTGCGGCCCGGCCCCGACCGCATCCGCGCCTGGCCGGCGCCGAGCGACGCCCAATAAGGCGTCTTGCGCTGCTGCGGGGCCGATGCCTGAAGCGATCCGGCGAGGAGGATTCCTACCCATGCCATCGATAGGATCTTCATCGCCCTGTCCTTCTTCACGCTGCGCCCCTGCCGCCGCTCTAGGCCAGGTGCGGCGGCGCGGACAAGAAGAGATCAGGGCAAGCGGGCGAGCCAGTCGCGCAGCATCCGTTGCCCCGCCCGTTCGGCATCGCGACCCAGCTCTGCGTGGTCGGCGCGAATGGCCGCTTCGCTGGTGCCGGCGCCGGTCACGTAATCGGCGTCCTCCGCCAGCCAGCGATCGATGCCGTCGTCGAACGATCCCATTTCGGGGTGGCATTGCAGGGCCAGCACCGTGTCGGCGATCGCGAAGGCCTGCGGGAAATGGTCGGTCTCGGCGAGCAGGGTCGCCCCCTCGGGCACCGTGAAACCGTCGCCATGCCAATGGAGGATCGGCACGTCCGCCAACGCGGCCAGCGGCGAAGTACGGCCCGCAGCGGTGAGGCTAATGGGCGCGAAGCCGACCTCGCGCACCGGGCCGGGCTTCACCTCGGCACCGAGCGCGGCGGCGATCAGCTGCGCGCCGAGGCAGACGCCGATCGTCGGCCTGTCCGCGACGATCCGCATCGCGATCTTCGCCAGTTCGGCGTCGATCCACGGATAGGCGTCGCGCTCGTACACGCCCATCGGCCCGCCGAGCAGGACCAGCAGGTCCGGCTCGAAGAAGTCGATGGCCGCGAAACCGGTGTCGCCCGCATAGACATGATCGATCGCATAGCCGCGATCGAAGAGCGGCGACGCGAAGGCCGCCAGCCCCTCATGCTCGACGTGGTGAACGACGAGCGCGCGCACTCAGTCCCCGGTCAGGATGCGATCGACGAGTTGCTTCACCGTCGGCACGAAACCGTTGGAATAGAAGGGATCCTGCTTGAAGCGATAGGCCGCGTGGCCGGCGAACATCAGGTTCTGCTCGGTATCGCCGCCATGCGCGATCTCCTGCAGCGTCTTCTGGATGCAGAAGCTGCGCGGATCGGCGAGGCGGCCGGTCGAATTGGTCTCGTTGTCCGCCCAGGACGAGAAGCCGCACTGGCTGAGGCAGCCCATGCAATCGGCCTGATCCTTGCGGATGACCTTCATCTCCTCGGGCGTCACGAAGACGAGCGTGTTGTCCGGCGTCTTGAGCGCGCTGGTGAAGCCGAGGCCATACCACTCGCGGGCGCGCAGCAGGTCGCCGCGCGTCACCCAGAAACTCTTGCCCTTCACACCGACGTCGAGCTGGAACTGGTGGTCCCCCGCCGCCTCGCCCGAAAAGGCGATCTGGCGATCGGAGCGCGCTTCCAGGTTGCGCAGGAACGGGTTGCGCACCGCCGACGAATAGAAACCGGTCGGCGAGAAGCGGTGGAGCAGCACATCGCCCTCGTCGAGCGTCATCAGGCGCTGTTTCCAGCCGTCCGGGATCGGGCTTTCCTGCGTCAGCAGCGGACGCGTGCCGAACTGGAAGGCGATCTTGCCGAGCTCGGGATTGTCGATCCAGTTCTCCCACTCGCGCAGGAACCAGACGTTGCCGGCCATCACGATGGGCACCTCGTCCGAGATGCCGCCCTCGCGCATCGTCTCCCGCAGCGCCTTGACGCGGGGATAGGGATCCTCCGGCGCCAGCGGGTTTTCCGCGTTGGACAGGCCGTTATGACCGCCCGCCTTCCACGGATCCTCGTAGACCACCGCCGACAGCCAGTCCGCCGCCTTGTGATAGGCGCGCTTCCACAGCGCACGGAAGGCACGGCCGGAACTGACGATCGGCAGGTAGGACACCTGATGCTCCGCCGCGATCTCGGAGAGCTTGTACGGCATGCCCGCACCGCAGGTGACGCCCGAGACGAGACCCTTGGTCTTTTCCAGCACGCCCTGCAGCACGCGCTGCGCGCCGCCCATCTCCCACAGCACGTTGATGTTGATCGCGCCCTTGCCGGACGCGACCTCATAGGCGCGCTTCACCTGCTCGACGGCGCCGTCGATGGCGTACTGGATCAGCTCCTCGTGGCGTTCCCGCCGCGTCAGCGCGCGGTAGATCTGGGGCACGATCTTGCCCTCGGCATCGTAGCTGTCGGCATTGACCGCCGAGACCGTGCCGATGCCCCCGGCCGCCGCCCAGGCGCCGGAAGACATGTGGTTCGTTGCCGAGACACCCTTGCCGCCTTCTACGAGCGGCCACACTTCGCGGCCGCCATACAGGATCGGCTGCAGACCTTTGAACAAACTTTCCTCCACACAGGAGCGATGGACCCGCGCGCGTCTTAGCAGGATGCTTCGGGCAGCGCTAATCCTGCGTGATGAACGCGCCAGGGTGCCCGATCGCCGCACCGTAGAGCGCCGCATAGGCCGCGATCATGGCCTTTTCGTCATAGCGTTCCCAGGCGACCGCGCGGTTGGCGGAGCCGAGCCGATGGCGGATATCGCGGTTGGCCAGAAGCCGCCCCAGCGCGTCGGCGAAGCCCGCCTCATCGTCGGCGGGAACGATGTATCGGCGGTTCTCGGCCGCGACCATGTTGCGGATATCGCCCACGTCGGTGGAAACGACGGGCAGCCCCGCCGCCATCGCCTCGATCAGCGAGATCGGGAACTGTTCGCTGTCCGAAGACAGCGCGAAGATGTCGAAATGCCCCACGTAACGCGCCGGATCGGCGAGGAAGCCGGGCAGCAGCAGGCGGTCGGCGATGCCCTCCGCCTGGCCTGCGGACAGGATCGCATCGCGCGCCGGTCCTTCGCCGACGATCACCAGTCGCCCCGGCGCGCCCGAGCGCGCGAAGGCGCGGACGAGGCGGGGCAGGTTCTTGACCGCGCGCAGCCCCGCCATCGTGCCGACCACCACATCGCCCGGCGCGCGCTGGAAACCGGGGATCGACCCCGGTTCGGGCGGGCCGAAGCGGGTCAGCGGGATACCGTTGGCGATGCGACGGACATGGCTGGCGGGCTGGTGCCAGACCTTCCGCGCGATCTTCTCCAGCCGTTCGGACGGCACGACCAACCTGTAGGCGGCGCCGAGCATCGCCCGGCGAAACAGCACGCGCGCCGTCTTCTGCCGCACCAGCTCGTCGGCGTTGAACCCGTCCTCGTGATGGATCAGCGGCGGCAGTTTCAGCACGCCGGCATAGAGGCGCCGCGCGGCGACGCCGTCCATCGCACCCCAATTGTAGCTCAAAACCAGATCGAAACCCGCCATGTAGCGGGCGAAATGCCAGTAGCGGCGGGGGCCGGGCCGGCCGATCAGCGACGGCGCCGCCTCGCCCGGAAATTCCGCGCGGATGCCCGGATCGATCGCCTCGCGCGCGCCCAGCGCATCGGGCACCGCGCTCAGCACGACATGTTCGGCCGCATCGCCGAAGGCGTTCATCAGGCGCACGGCGCGCGCCTCCTTGCCGCCGAGCGCGAATGTCGAATGGAGATGAAGGACGCGGAGCGGCATGACGAAGCCCCGTTCTAGCAGAAAGCGGTGAACAGGAAGTGGATGCCGCCCGCTCAGCGTCCCGCTCTGACCCGCTCCAGCAGTCGGTCGATCGCAGCCGCCGATTCCGGCTCCTCCAGCGAAGGCGCGTGGCCGACATCGGGCACCACCGTCAGTTCGAGGCTGGTCAGCCGGCTCGCCATCTCGTCCGCACAGGCCTGGGTGAGCAGGTCGCTGCGGGCGCCCCGCAGCAGCGCGATCGGGCGACCGCGCAGCGCGGAGAAGGCCGGCCACAGGTCCGGCGCCGGCGCGTCGGCGGGCGCCTCGCGGATCGGCTCACCGATGCGCATGTCATAATCGAGCACGACCCGCCCCGCCGACGTCAGCCGGCAGCGCCGCTTGGCGACCTCCAGCCAATCCTCGATGGCATAGCGCGGAAATACGTCGCGCTCGCCCTCGGCGATGCCGCGCGCGGCGTGCAGCCAGGTCGGCCAGCTCGCGCTCTTGCCGACATAGCCCTTGATGCGGGCCAGCCCGTCGCTCGCGATCACCGGGCCGATATCGTTGAGCAGCACGCCGGCCAGCCGCTCGGGCGTGGTCAGCGCCATCGCCATCGCGATCAGCCCGCCGAGCGACGTGCCGAGAATCACCGCCCGCGGGATGCCCAGCGCCACGTAGAGCGCGCCGATATCCAGCACGTAGGTGGGCGGCGAATAACTCGCCGAATCGGGCGATTGCGGGCTTTCGCCCCGCCCGCGCAGATCGACGCAGATCACCCGCCATTCGGGCGACAGTCGCTCGGCCACCCCTTCGAAATCGCGCGCGTTGCGGGTCAGGCCGGGGATGCAGATGATCGGCGGGCGCCCATCGGCGCCACCCGGATAATCCCGATAGTGCAGCTTGAGCCCATCGGTCGTCAGCCACCAGCCATCTTCGTAGCGCTGTTTCGAAGGCATGCTTGTCTCCCGGCGGTGGCGCGCCCCATATCGCGGCATGGACTTCTCCCCGCAAGCGCGCATCCTGTCTCTGGGCGACACCTTCTACGATCGCGTGGCTCCTGCCGACTTCCCGCAGGCGGTCCTCCGCTTCCGCAACGACCGCGCGGCGGCCGAGGTGGGGCTGGAGGGTTTGAGCGACGCCGAGTGGATCGACCGCTTCGCCCGGTTCCGTCCCTTCGAGGGATCGCTGCCCCAGCCGCTGGCGCTGCGCTATCACGGCCACCAGTTCCGCCATTACAATCCGGACATCGGCGACGGGCGCGGCTTCACCTTCGCGCAGATGCGCGATGCCGATGGCCGACTGATGGATTTCGGCACCAAGGGTTCCGGCCAGACGCCGTGGAGCCGCTTCGGCGACGGCCGCCTGACGCTCAAGGGCGGCGTGCGCGAAGTGCTGGCGACCGAGATGCTGGAGGCGCTGGGAGTGAACACCTCGCGCAGCTTCTCGCTGATCGAAACGGGCGAGAATCTGCATCGCGGTGACGAACCCTCCCCCACCCGGTCGTCTGTGCTGGTGCGGCTGAGCCACGGCCATATCCGCATCGGCAGCTTCCAGCGCCTCGCCACATTGCAGGACGATGCCGGGCTGAGGGCGTTGACCGATTATGCCCTCGCCGAACTCTATGGCGAGGAGCCGGGCGCCGATCCCGCCATCCAGCTCTATGCCCGCGTCGTCGATCGCACCGCGCGGCTGGCCGCCTCCTACATGGCCGCGGGCTTCGTCCATGGCGTGCTCAACAGCGACAATATCAACGTCACGGGCGAGAGCTTCGATTACGGCCCCTGGCGCTGGACGCCGTATTGGGACGGCACGTTCACCGCCGCCTATTTCGATCAGAACGGCCTCTACGCCTTCGGGCGGCAGGCGCAGGCGATCCATTGGGATGTCGCGCAACTCGCCATCGCTTTGTCGCGCATCGCCGAAGTGAACGCGCTCGCCGCCCAGCTCGATCGCTTCCCGGCCATCTACGAAGCCGCGCTGGTCGCGGGTCTTCTCCGCCGGCTGGGCGTCGAGCCGCGCGGCGAGGCGGAGGATGTCGCACTCGCCGACACGATGGTTCGCGCGCTCCAGCAATGCACCGTCGCTATCGACCGCTTCTTCTTCGACTGGCGTGGCGGCACGCGGCGCAACGCGCTCCCCGCCTACGATCACCCCGTCTTCCAGCCATTCGTCGAGGCGATCGCTGGATACCAGCCCGCCGCGACCACCGATCACGCATACTGGTCGGACGCCGAACCCTGTTCGATGCACATCGAGGAAGTCGAAGCGATCTGGGCACCGATCGCCGAGCGTGACGACTGGAGCGCGTTCACCGACAAAGTCGCCGCGATCCGGCGGATGGGAACGGCTCTGGCTTGACCCCGCCGCGCAAACCTTGTTGGTGAGTCACCTTAGGGCCAAGCACGGGCGATCATGTTGATTTCGACGGAGCCGGCCACCGGCGCGGTGATCTGGGAAGGCCCCGAGGGGGACGTCGATGCGGAGGTCGCCGCCGCGCGCGCATCCTGGGCGGAATGGGCCGCCCGCCCGCTCACCGTCCGCATCGAGACGCTGCGCCGCGTGGTCAACACGATCCGCGGCCGATCCGAACAGTTCGCCGACCTGATCGCACGCGAAACCGGAAAGCCGTTGTGGGAGGCCCGCACCGAGGTCGAGGCCGTGATCGGCAAGGTCGACATCTCGGTCAGCGCCTATTCGGAGCGCACCTCCTCGCGCAGGCTCGAAGGGCAGATGACCAACCGCACGGCGCTGCGGCACAAGCCGCATGGCGTGCTGGCGGTGCTCGGCCCGTACAATTTCCCAGCGCACCTGCCCAACGGCCACATCGTCCCGGCGCTGATCGCCGGCAACGCGGTGGTGTTCAAGCCGTCCGAAAAGACGCCCGCGACGGGCGCCATGCTGGTCGAATGTTTCCATGCGGGCGGCGTGCCGGCGGGCGCGCTGCGCCTTCTGGTCGGCGGGACGGAAACGGGCAAGGCGCTCAGCCGTCATCCCGGCGTGGACGGCGTGCTGTTCACCGGGTCGGCCCGCGTCGGCCTCGCGCTCCACCGGCAATTCGCCGAAACGCCCAACAAGATCCTCGCGCTCGAAATGGGCGGCAACAACCCGCTTGTCGTGTGGGACACGCCGACCCTCCACGCCGCCGCGATCATCGCGGTGCAGTCGGCTTTCACCACCGCCGGCCAGCGCTGCACGGCGGCGCGCCGCCTGATCGTGCAGGACGGTCTGCACGAACCATTGCTCGACGAGATCGCCCGCCTGATCGGCCGGCTCATCATCGCCGAACCGCACAGCAGCCCCGCACCCTTCATGGGGCCGGTGATCGACAACGAGACCGCCGAGCAGTTGCAAGAGCAATGGCTCGATCTCATCATGCAGGGAGGGCGCGCGATTACCCATCTGCAGCGCCCGGTCCCCGGCCGCCCCTTCCTGACGCCGGGCCTGATCGACGTGACGGGCATCGACAAGCGCGCCGACGAGGAGCTGTTCGGCCCCATCCTGCAGGTGATCCGCGTGCCCGATTTCGACGCCGCGATCGCGGAGACCAATGCGACGCGCTTCGGCCTTTCCGCCTCGCTGATCACCGAGAAGCCCGCACTGTACGAGCGGTTCTGGTCGAACGTGCGGGCAGGAGTGATCAACTGGAACCGGCCGACCAACGGCGCGCCCTCCAACGCGCCCTTCGGCGGCATCGGCCTGTCCGGCAACCATCGCCCGGCCGCCTATTACGCGGCCGACTACTGCGCCTATCCGGTCGTCTCCGGCGAGGCGGACCAGGCGCGCGCATCGATCGGAGTCGGGCTACGCGACGCCTGACCCGCCTTGCCGCCGGCGCGCTGCTGCTGCTCGCCACCTGCGCGAAGCCGAGCTTCTATCACGGCCCGGAGAGCGACCATTTCAACGGCCGCCGCTTCTTCAACCCCGACGGCGAGCAGGGCACGGGCGGCGACGAGAACAAGTCGCTCATGCAGCTCATCCAGAGCAAGGTGGTGGAGCGGCACCGTATCTGGCCGGAGTCCGTGCCGGTAACCCCCAGCGTGCCGCCGCGCCGGGTGGCGGGCGACGCGATGCTGGTGACGTGGGTCGGCCACGCCACCGTGCTGATCCAGACGCAAGGCCTCAATATCCTGATCGATCCTGTGTGGGCGGATCGCGATTCGCCGGTGAAGGGCGTCGGGCCGCTGCGGGTGCGTGCGCCCGGCATCCGCTACGCCGATCTGCCGCCGATCGACCTCGTCCTGATCAGCCACGATCATTACGACCATCTCGACGAGCATCTGATGCGCCATCTGTGGGCGCGCGACCGTCCGCTGATCGTCACCGGCCTCGGCAACGACATACGGTTGGCCGGCTGGGGCATCGATTCGGTGGCGCGGGATTGGGGTGGCCGCGTGTCCGTCCGCCCCGGCATCGACGTGATCTTCGATCGCGCCCACCACTGGAGCGCGCGTTCCACCGACGACAAGAACCTGACGCTGTGGACCGGCTTCACGATCACCCTGCCCGGCGGCAACATCTATTATGCCGGCGACACCGGCCCCGGCGACATGCGCTGGGCGGCCGAGGCCGCACGCCACGGGCCGGTGCGCTTCGCCATCCTGCCGATCGGCGCGATCCACACGGACGGCAAGCCGAGCGGCAATCACATTGCCCCGGCACAGGCGGTTTCGGCATTCGAGACACTCCATGCCGGTACGGCGCTCGGCGTCCACTGGGGCACGTTCGAGCTGACCGACGAGCCGATCGACCTGCCACCGCAATTACTGGCTCAATCATTGGCGCAGGAGCATATCGCGCCCGATCGCTTCCGCGTGCTGGAAGCGGGCGGCCAATGGTCGATCCCGCCGCTCGCCCCAAGCTCTTCTAGCCCCGCCCCAAGATAGGTTCGGTTGCGATGCGGGACGGGTGCGCCCATCTCGCGGAGCATCATGGCAACCTTGCTCGATCCCTCCGCGCGCGGGCGCGTCATTCTGGTCGGTGCCGGTCCCGGCGATCCGGGGCTGCTGACCGTGAAGGCGGTCGAGGCGCTGCGCTCCGCCGACGTGGTGGTACATGACGGGCTGATCGACCCGGCCGTGCTGGATCATGCGCCAGCCCATGCCCACCGCATCTCGGTCGCCAAGAAGCGCGCACGCCACACGCTGCCGCAGGAGGCGATCAACGCGCTGATCATCGCCCATGTCCGCGCCGGATCGATCGTCGTGCGCCTCAAGGGCGGCGATCCCTTCGTGTTCGGGCGCGGCGGCGAGGAAGTGGAAGCGGTGCGCGCCGCCGGCCTGCCCGTCGAGGTGATCCCCGGCGTATCGGCGGCGCTGGGCGGTGCGGCCGAGGCGATGCTGCCGCTCACTCATCGCGACTGGTCGAGCGCGGTCAGCTTCGTCGCCGGCCAGTGCAAGGGGCTGTCCGAACAGGACTGGTCCGGCCTCGCCGGCAAAGGCCGCACGCTCGTCATCTACATGGGCGTCGCCAACGCCGCCGCAATCGCAGACAAGTTGATGGCCGACGGCGTCGATCCCGGCCTGCCGGTCGCGGTGATCGAGAAGGCGACGCTGCCGGGCCACCGCGCGATCCGCACCCTGCTGGCGGACCTCGGCGAAATGGTGGTGCGCGAGAATGTCGAGAGCCCGGCGATCATCGTCGCGGGCGAAATGGTGCTGCTGTCCGATGCCGAGAACCGGCTGCAGGCGCTGGCGAAACAGGCGGAGAGTTTAGCGTGAAGATCGCGACGGGCCACGATCTGGCGACGGGCGATGTCGTCTGGTGGGACGGCGAAGGCTGGACCCGCCATGTCGAGGATGCCGCCGAGGGGGCGATCACGGTGCCAGCCTGATCGCGCGCGAGGAAGCCGCGCGCCGCGTCAACGTCCCCTATCTGATCGACGCCGAGACGACGCCCCACGGCCCCCGCCCCGCCCATATCAAGGACCGCATCCGCGCACGCGGCCNCACGGTGCGGGAGGATCTCAACCGCGCTCCCATCGATCCCGCGACCGGCAGCTGGGTGATCTGACATGTACAAATACGACCAGTACGACCAGTCGATCGTCGACGCCCGCGTCGCGGAATTCCGCGATCAGGTCGCGCGCCGCATGTCGGGGAAGCTCAGCGAGGACCAGTTCAAGCCGCTGCGGCTGATGAACGGCCTCTACCTCCAGCTTCACGCCTACATGCTACGCGTGGCGGTGCCCTACGGCACGCTCGACAGTCGCCAGATGCACATGCTCGCCCACATCGCGCGCAAGTATGACAAGGGCTACGGCCACTTCACCACCCGCCAGAACATCCAGTATAACTGGATCGAGCTGAAGGATGCGGGCGACATCCTCGCCGATCTCGCGACGGTAGAGATGCATGCCATCCAGACCAGCGGCAACTGCATCCGCAACACCACGTCGGATCAATATGCCGGCGCGGCGGCGGACGAGGTGGCGGACCCGCGCCCCTGGGCCGAGCTGCTGCGCCAGTGGAGCACCTTCCACCCGGAATTCACCTACCTGCCGCGCAAGTTCAAGGTCGCGATCATCGCGTCCGACGAGGACCGCGCGGCGATGCGGCTGCACGATATCGGCCTGCAGCTGACGACGAACGAGGCGGGTGAGACCGGCTTCAAGGTCTATGTCGGCGGCGGCATGGGTCGCACGCCGATGGTGGCGCCGTTGATTCGCGAGTTCCTGCCGGCGGCGGACTATCTCAGCTATCTGGAAGCCTGCTGC
>BACX01000049.1 GCA_000333335.1 Sphingomonas-like bacterium B12
GCGCGGCCATCGCAGCGCGCGCATAATGCCGAGCGTGATCGCCACGAAGAACAGCCACTTGAGCAGGCCGAGCAACCCCGCAAGGAACAGGAACATGCCGACGTCCGCGCGCACCTCCATCAGGTCGCGCCCGGAAATCGGCGGCATCACCTGATCGCGGGTCAGGCCGATCAGCTGCGAGACGGTGACGAACTTGTAGCCATGCGCCTTCAGCGTCTCGATCACCGTCGGCAGCGCCTCCAGCGTCTGCTGCCGGTCGCCGCCGGCATCGTGCATCAGGATGATGTTGCCGGAAAACTTGTCGTTGCTCGCCGCCACGCCCTGGAAAGCGTTGCGCAGGATGGTCGGCACGCCGGGTTCCTGCCAGTCTTCCGTATCGACGTGGAGGCCGACGTTGACGTAACCATCCTCCTGCGCACGCAGCGCCGGCAGCAGTTCGTCGTCGGTGGTCGGCTCGGCGTCGCCGAAATAGGGCAGTCGCAGCAGCCGCGTACCGCGCCCGGTATAAGCCTCGATCAGCCGCTGCGTGGCGTTCAGCTCGATCATGGTGCCGCGCTTCTGCAGCAGCGCCATATTGGGGTGGGTATAGCTGTGGTTGCCGATCTCGTGGCCTTCCGCGATCTCGCGGTTGAGCAGCCCCGGATGGGCGACGGCATTCTCGCCGATCACGAAGAAAGTCGCCGGCACGCCCTCGCGCTTCAGGATGTCGAGCACGCGCGGCGTCCAGTAGCCATCCGGCCCGTCGTCGAAGGTGAGCGCGAGATAGCCGGGCTTGTAGCCGGTCTTGGTCACCACATAGGGCGTCGGCAGGCTCTTGTAGATCTCATTGCGGATCAGGCCGCGGCGATCGGTCTCGATCGAGCGTGTGCCGGTGGTCGGCGTGTCGGTGATCCGCAGTACCTCGCCATTGCCCTCGACATCGACGTCGCCAACCGAGCGGAGCGTCGTGAGATCGGGCGGAAATTTGTTGTCCTGAAACGCCTTGAGCGCATCCCAGATGCCAGGATCCTCATAGCCCAGGCGCCACAGCGCGACGGCGGACACGCCCACCGCGTCAGCCGCCTTCAACTGGTTCCAGCCGCTCGCCGCGTCGAGCATCCAGACGGTGCGCGGGTTACCGTCATCGTCCGTATAATCGTAGGTCGAATTGCCGCTCACCGGATCGAAGCGGATCTGCGCGTCGCTGTCATGCGCGGTCAGCCATGCCTCTTCGATCGAAGCGTTGTCGGCGGGGCCTTTCTTCGGCCAGTCATAGGCATAGTTGCCGATCGCGATGATCGTCTTGGCCGGGCCGATCTGGGCCGTGGCCGCGCGCATCTGCTGGACGAACCAAGCCTGGCTGGCGATCGGGCCGGGGCCACTCGAATTTTCGTGCTCGTCATAGTCCATGACGAACAGGCGATCGGCATAATGCGCGTAGGCCTTGAGGTTCCAGGCGTTGTCACCCACCGGCACCGTCAGCGTGACCAGCATGTTGCGCGGGCCGAACCGTTGCTTGGCCTCCGCGATCAGGCGCAGATAGTCGCGCTGGGAGGTATCGGGCACCTCCTCGAAATCGAACACCATGCCATCGGCATGCTTGGCGGTGAGCGTCGCATCCAGCTTGTCTAGGAAGGCCTTGCGGGCCTTGGGATCGCGCAACAGGCTCGCGGTGCCGGCGCTGTCCCACTGCCCGTCCTGCGCGTTCTGGATCATCGGCAGGATCTTCGGCCGGCTGCTGCCCATGCGCAGCACCGCATCCAGCACGCGATCCCTGGTGACGGCGAAATCGTGGTTCTTGCCGGTGACGAAGATCAGGTCGG
>BACX01000048.1 GCA_000333335.1 Sphingomonas-like bacterium B12
CAGGAGAGCGCGGCACAAGGGTGCGGCGCTGACCACCTATCTGTCGCTCGCCGGCCGTTACTGCGTGCTGATGCCCAACACGTCGCATGGCGGCGGCATCTCGCGGAAGATCTCGAACGCCGCCGACCGCAAGCGCCTCAAGACGATCATGGCGGAGATGAACCTGCCCCGCACGATGGGCTGCATCGTCCGCACCGCGGGCCTCCAGCGCACCAAGGTCGAGATCAAGCGCGACTTCGATTATCTCGCGCGCCTGTGGGACGGCATCCGCGAGAATACGCTGAAGTCCGAAGCGCCGGCGCTGATCTACGAGGACAGCAACCTCATCAAGCGCGCCATCCGCGACATCTATTCGCGCGAGATCGACGAGGTGATCGTCGAGGGCGAGGAGGGCTATCGCACCAGCCGCGATTACATGAAGCTGCTGATGCCCAGCCACGCGAAGAAGATCCGGCCCTATGTGGACCCGGTGCCGCTGTTCCAGCGCTTCGGCGTCGAGGATCAGCTGACCGCGATGTATCAGCCGGTCGTCCAGCTCAAGTCCGGCGGCTATCTGGTGATCAACCCGACCGAGGCGCTCGTCTCGATCGACATCAACTCGGGCCGCTCCACCCGCGAGCATAATATCGAGCAGACCGCGACCGCGACCAATCTGGAAGCGGCGCACGAGATCGCCCGCCAGCTGCGCCTGCGCGACATGGCCGGTCTCGTCGTCATCGACTTCATCGACATGGAGAACAACTCCAATATCCGTAAGGTCGAGAAGGCGATGAAGGAGGCGCTGAAGAACGATCGCGCCCGCATCCAGGTCGGCCGCATCTCGTCCTTCGGCCTGATGGAGATGAGCCGCCAGCGCCTGCGCACCGGCGTGCTCGAAGCCTCCACCCGTATCTGTCCGCATTGCGAGGGCACGGGCTTCGTGCGCACGGCGTCGTCGGCGGGCCTGTCCGCGCTGCGCATGCTGGAGGAGGCCGCCGCGCGCGGTCGCGGCACGCATCTCGTGCTGCGCGCCAGCCGCGAGGCGACGATCTACGTGCTCAATCGCAAGCGCGGCGAGATCGCCGAGATCGAGGATCGCTACGGCGTGCTGATCGAGGTGATCCCCGATCATCACGACGAGGGCGCGCGGATGACCGTGGACATCTCCGGCCCGCCGCCCGCGCAGATGCCCAAACTCGCCCCGATCCCCGAGCCGGAGCCCGAGGACGATATCGTCGACGATTACGAGGACGAGATCGAGGAGGAGGAGGCCGAGGCTGCGGAGGAGCGCGGCCAGCGCGAGCCGCGTGGCGGCAAGGACGAGGAGGGTGAGGGCAACGGCCGTCGCCGTCGCCGTCGTCGCCGTCGTGGCGGTCGCCGCGACGATGCGCCCGAGGGTGCCGAGCAGGCCGAGGCCGCCGAGGGCGAAGAGCCGGCCGACGAGGATGGCGAGGCCGAGCCGGTCGAAGCGTCCGAGGGCGAGCAGGAAGAGGGCGATGGCAATGGCCGTCGCCGCCGCCGTCGCCGTGGTCGTCGTGGCGGTCGCCGCCGCGAGGGCGAGGAGCAGCTGATCGTCGATGCCGGCGATGTCGGCCCGATGGCGACCGACGTGGCCGAGGTCGCACCCGAGGTGCTGGCGGAAGCCGAGCCGGTCGACGCGACGCCGGTGAGCGTGCTCGTTGCCGAGGCGGCGGACGCGAAGCCGGCCAAGCCCAAGGCGCGTCGCCGCCCGAAGGCTCGCGCCGCCGAGGAGGCTCCTGCCGTCGAGGCTGCGCCCGGGCCGGTCGCCGCCGAGCCGGTGGCCGAGGAAGCGCCCGCCAAGCCCAAGGCACGCCGCACGCGCAAGAAGGCCGAACCCGAGGCGGCCGTCGAGGCAGTCGCCGCCGAGGTCGCGCCCGAGCCGGCCGCCGCGGAGGAGGCTCCGGCCAAGCCCAAGGCGCGCCGCACGCGCAAGAAGGCCGAGCCGGCTGCGGCCGAGCCCGCGATCGGCACGCCCGCCGAGGAGGAGGCCGCGCCGGCCCCCGCCGAGGAACCGGCCGCCAACGACGGCAATGACGAGGCCGGCTCCGACGAGACGCCGCGCCGCGGCTGGTGGCAGCGCACCTTCGGCGCCTGATCGCCCGCCGTCATTGCGAGCGAAGCGAAGCAATCCAGGGCCGCCGACGTGGAACTGGATTGCTTCGTCGCTTCGCTCCCCGCAATGACGCTGGAGGTCGGCGCGTCAGCCGAGGTTCAGCCCGGGGAGGCAAGGATTGAGCATGGCCGCTAATGCCATTCGCCTCGCCCCCGCACGCCTCGCCGCGCTTGGCCGCTTCCTCACGCTCCTGTTCCTCAGCTTCCTCGTCGCCGGCCGGCCGGTGCTGGCGCAGGACGGCGATCCGCAGATCCTGCGCGATACCGAGACCGAGCAGTTCCTCGCCGACATCTCCGCGCCGATGGCGAAGTCGGCGGGGCTCGCGCCGGGCAGCCTCAAGGTCGTTTTGATCAACGATCCGGAGATCAACGCCTTCGTCGCGGGCGGGCAGATGATCTTCATCAATTCCGGCCTGATTCTCGCCGCCGACAACGCCAACGAGGTGGGGGGCGTGATCGCCCACGAGCTCGGCCATATCGAGGCCGGGCATATCCCGCTGCAGGGCGAGGGGCTGCGGCCCGCCAGCCGCATCGCGCTGCTGTCGCTTCTGCTCGGCGTCGCGGCAATCGCGGCGGGTGCCAGCGATGCCGGCCTGGCGGCACTCGGCGCCGGCACGCAAGTCGCGCAGAGCAAGGCGCTGGCCTTCACGCGGGGGCAGGAGGGCAGCGCCGACGCCTCGGCCGTCCGCCACCTGAACGAGGCGCATTATTCGGGCAAGGGCATGGTCAGCTTCTTCGCGAAGCTGAAGCAGGAGGAATATCGCCTCACGCCTGCCGACTATACGGTCGATCCCTACGCGCAGACCCACCCGATGACCGACGATCGCGAGGCGGCGCTGACCGCCGATCTGCAGAAATCGCCTTGGTGGAACGCGACGCCGGACCCGGCGCAGCAGGCGCGCTTCCTGCGGGTGAAGGCCAAACTCGCGGGCTATGTGCAGGATCCCGATGTGACGCTGCGCAAGATGCCGGAGAGCGATCAGACGATCCCCGCTCATTATGCCCGCGCCTATGCGTGGCACCGCGCCGCCTATCCGGACAAGGCCAATCAGGAAGCGGACGCCCTGCTCGCGACCGCGCCGATGGACCCTTATTTCAATGAATTGAAGGGCCAGATCCTGTTGGAGAACGGCCATCCCAAGGAGGCGCTCGCACCACTCAGGATCGCGGTCGCGCAGTCGCACAGCGCGCCGCTGATCTCCGCCCTGTTCGGGCAGGCGCTGATCGCCACCGACGATCCGGCCAATTTCGCGGAGGCCGAGAAGGTACTCAAAGTCTCGGTCGACAAGGATCGCGAGGATCCGCTCGCCTGGTATGCGCTGGGCGCGGTCTATGCGCAGCGCGGCGACGAGGCGCACGCCGCGCTCGCCAGCGCGGAAAAATATGCGATGGACGGTAACGATCGCCTCGCCCGATCGAATGCGGAGAAGGCGCTGCTCGGCCTGAAGCAGGGCACGCCCGATTATCTGCGCGCGGAGGACATCGCCGTCACCTCGCGCAACAACATGGACAGCCGGTACGGGAAGAAGCGTTGAGCATGGGGTGGAAGGAAGCGGCGGGCGGCCTGGGAGCCGCGGCGCTGGGCGCGATCGCGACGGTCGCGGTGATGGGGGGCTTCGGCCACGGCGGCAGCGCGCCCGATCCCAAGGCGACGGGCGAGATCGTGCACCAGTATCTGCTCGATCATCCGGAGGTGATCCCCGAGGCGATGGATCGGCTGCAGGACAGGCAGACCGCGCAGGCGATCGACGCCAACCGCGCGCAGATCGAGGCGCCCTTCGCGGGTGCGATGGAGGGCAATCCCAAGGGCGACGTCACGCTGGTCGAATATTTCGATTACGCCTGCGGCTATTGCCGGCAGAGCGTGGCGGACGTCGATCGCCTGATCGCGGCCGATCCCAAGTTGCGCGTCGTCTACAAGGAGCTGCCGGTGCTCGACGGCGCGATCAGCGACCGGGCCGCGCAGGTGAGCCTCGTCGCCGCCAAGGCCGGCAAGTTCGGCGCCTTCCACCACGCGCTCTATCAGGTTCCGGCCCCGCTGGACGATGCCAAGACCGATGCGGTGGCGGCGAAGCTCGGCCTCGACACGTCGGGCATGTCGAGCGCCGACATCGTCAATGAGATCAACGCCAATCTGGCGGCGGGCCGCGCGCTGCACATGTCCGGCACGCCGACCTTCATCGTCGGCGATCAGCTGCTGGCGGGCGCGGTGGGCTATGATGCGCTCAAGGACGCGATCGCCAAGGCGCGCAAGTCGAAGGGCTAGCCTGTGCCTTGTCGCAGGCGGCCGTGTCGTCGTCTGCGCGCTATCGTCGCAGCATGACCCATCGCCACTGGCGCCTGATCGCGCATCCCGAAGGCACGCGGTTCGACGACGCGATCCGTCTGGAAGAGGCGCCGCGCCCCGATCCGCAGGATGGCGAAGTCCTGGTACGCAACCGCTGGCTGTCGCTCGATGCCGGCACGCGCATGTGGATGACGCCGCGCACCGACGGCTATCAGCCGCCGCTGCCGCTCGGCATCGTCGTGCCTGGGCAGGCGATGGGCGAGGTGGTCGCCTCCCGCCATCCCGGTTTTCGCGAGGGCGACTGGGTGCGAGGCTTCGGCCAGTGGGCGGACCATAGCTGCGTACGGCCCGAGACCAGCGGGCTGACCGTGCTCGATCCCCGCATCGATGACATCCGCCAGCATCTCGGCGTGCTCGGCATGAACGGCTGGACCGCCTATGTCGGCATCGCCGAGGTCGGGCGCGTGCAGCCGGGCGAGACGGTGCTGGTCTCCGCCGCCGCCGGATCGACCGGGCTGCTCGCGCTGCAGATCGCCCGCAATCTCGGCTGCCGCACCGCCGGCATCGCGGGCGGTGCGGAGAAATGCCGCTATCTCACCGGGACGATCGGGGCCGATGTCGCGATCGACCGACGGGCCGGCGACATGTCCGAAAGACTGGCCGCGCTCGGCGGCGTGAACGTCTATTTCGACAATGTCGGCGGGCCGCTGCTTGATGCCGTGTTGCCCGAAATGGCGCATTACGGCCGCATCGCGTTGTGCGGCCTGATCGCCGATTACGAGGAAGCCGGCACCATTGTCCGCCGCTTCGACCAGATCCTGATGCGGCGGCTGCAGGTCACCGGCTTCTTCTCGCCCGATTTCGTGCATCGCGGGCCGGAGCTCACCGCCATCCTGCGCGGATGGCATGACGAGGGCCGGCTCACCATGCCGTTCGACGAGACGGTGGGACTGGAGAACACGCTCGCCGCTTACGCCCGGCTGTTCACCGGCGGCAATCTCGGCAAGGTGATCGTGCGCGTCTGATCCTATTCCGCCGGATTGGGCAGCCGCTCCCTCGCGAAGAATGCCTTGAGATTGGCGATCAGCATGTCGCGCATCTCGCCGACCGCGCGATCGGTGGCGCCGGCGGTATGCGGGGTGAGGACGGTGTTGGGGATGTCCGCCCAGCGTTCGGCCGGGGTCGGCTCGGTCGCGAACACGTCGAGTGCGGCGCCGCCGAGCCGGCCATCCTTCAACGCCGCGATCAGCGCGCCCTCGTCCACCAATTGCCCGCGCGCGACGTTGACCAGCAGGCCCTGCGGCCCGAGCGCGTCGATCACCTCGGCCGAGATCATCCCGACATTGCCGCCATACGCGCGCGCCGCCACCGCGAGGATGTCGCTCTCCTTCGCCAGCGCGACGAGGCTTTCGGCGCGGGGGGAAGCGGGCATCCGGCTTGGGGTTCGGCCCC
>BACX01000047.1 GCA_000333335.1 Sphingomonas-like bacterium B12
GCCCGTGCTGGGCGACGATCTCGGCGGTGATCTGGCTCATGCGCGCCCCCTAGCGCGGGCTGGGCGGCGGGGCAAAGAAAAAGGCCGGCAGGTCGCCCCGCCGGCCCGGTGATCGTGCGAAAAGCGCGCGGCTTATTCGTCGCAGCTCTGCGCGGACTTGCCCGGCTCCGTGATCTTCACGGACGAATCGGTCGCCTTGCCGTCGACGGTGTAGCCGCCGCCGACCATCGGCTGGCCGGCCGCAGGCGCCTTCAGCGCAATCGGGGCGCCCGTCTTCGGGTGGATCGAGCCCGAGGCGTTGTCGCCGTAGAAGTCCATCGTCACGACCGAATTGTCGGCGCAGCGGAAGGTCTTCGTCGCGAGGATCGACGGCGGCAGGGTGACCGGCGCGGCGTTGGCCACCGCGGTCTTCATGTCGTCGTCGTCGTCCGGATGAATCGCGGTCGGCTTGGAGTTGCAGGCCGCGAGCGCGAGCAGCGGCATGATGGCGAGCGCCGTGACGGCGCGCATACGGGAGGGGGTTCGCATAGCGACCTCGCTGATCGCCCATCCCAATTGTTAACGTCAAGACCGGATATGCGGCGATGCGGCATTTTTAATGTTACAACATGTTGCGGGATTGGCATTGCGCGACACAAAGCAAAGCTGCGTTGCGGGTCGTTGCGGCGGCGCCTATGTCCTCGGCCATGACATCCAGCATCGCGCCCGACGCGCTCTCGCTCATCGGTAACACCCCGCTCGTGCGCCTGTCCGGTCCTTCGGACGCGACGGGTTGCGAGATCCTCGCCAAGTGCGAGTTCATGAACCCCGGCGGATCGGTGAAGGACCGTGCCGCGCTCTACATCGTGGAAGACGCCGAGGAGCGGGGCCTGCTGAAACCCGGCGGCACGATCGTCGAGGGCACGGCGGGCAATACCGGCATCGGCCTGGCGCTGGTCGCCAACGCCAAGGGTTACAAGACGATCATCGTCATCCCCGAAACGCAGAGCCAGGAGAAGAAGGACACGCTGCGCGCGCTGGGCGCCGAGCTGGTCGAGGTGCCGCCGACGGCCTATTCGAACCCCGCCCACTACGTCCACACCTCACGCCGCATCGCCGAGGAGACGGAGGGCGGCTTCTGGTCCAACCAGTTCGACAACACCGCCAACCGCATGGCCCACATCCGCACGACGGCTCAGGAGATCTGGGCGCAGACCGGTGGGCGGATCGATGGCTTCACCTGCGCGTGCGGTACGGGGGGCACGCTGGCCGGGGTCGGCCTCGGCCTCAAGGAACATGACGAGTCGGTGGCGATCGCGCTCACCGATCCGCATGGCGCCTCGCTCTACAGTATATTCCAGTGCGGCGAGCTAGCGGCGGAAGGCATTCCGTCGCCGAGGGGATCGGCCAGAGCCGCATCACCGCCAATCTCGACGGCGCGCCGATCGACGCGCAGTTCCGCATCTCGGACGAGGACGGGCTGCACTGGGTCCACCAGCTGCTCGCGACGCAAGGCCTGCATGTCGGCCTGTCGTCCGGCATCAACGTGGCGGGCGCGGTGGCGCTGGCGAAACAGATGGGACCGGGCAGGACGATCGTCACTATGCTGTGCGATTCGGGGATGCGATATCTGTCGACCCTGTCCAATCCGGAATGGCTGCGCGCCAAGGGACTCGCGGTTCCGCCATGGCTGGAGCGCGGGTGAAGCCTTCGCTACAAGGCGACATGGCCGAAACGCAGGACCAGCCGCGCGAACCTCGTGACGTGGTGATGCAGCGCGTGCGCGTGGGCATTACCGGCCTCGCGGCGGTGTTTCTGCTGACCCTGCTGGCCGCCTCGATCTTCAGTTTCCTCGGCCAGGACGATCATTCGACCAAGCTCGCCAACGGGGCGGTGGTCGCCAACGTGCAGGCACCGCCCGAGCCGCCCAAAGAGCCGCTCGCCGAACTGGGCGTCGCGCCCGGCGCCAATACGCCGAAGCCGGCCCCGACGATGCCGCCGCCGCAGATGACCGGCAATCCGCCGATGCTGACGCTCAGCCCGCCCGCGCCGGTGCTCTCCAACCAGTCCAACAGCGCCGCGCCCGCGGGGCACTGAGCGCTAGATCCTCCCCCCGCCAAGGGGGAGTGGGCGCCCGTAAGGCTTCGGAGGGGGCGGGCGGCGATGTCGCTCGCCACTCGAACTCCGCCGTCCTCCTTCTTCGTCACGCTCCGCGTCCCACCTCACCGGGCAGGGGAGGACCGGCCTCCTGAGTCGCACCTCCGCGACACCGTCCGCGTGTCCTCCACCGATCCCGCCGCCGCCCCGGTCGGACGAATGCGTCCACATCCGCACACATAGTTATCCACAGGCCATCCCCAAGAACAAATCGGGAAATGCGGCCTATTCGCGCGGTATCGACTTCCGGCTTCGACCAAACTCTACCCAAGAAATACACAGGTAACCCATGTTTACCCCATCCAGTGGTATTGAAACCCCAGCCTCACCCATGTTAGGTCCATGACCGTCCGCAAGGGGGCCCGCGGGGAGCGAGGGTCTCAGGATTGCGGAACGGCGACAGAGGGACGTGTCGCCAAACGGGGCTTTCGGGTTGGACATCGGCCACATCTTTCAAGGCCATGCGCTGAACGCGGTGGACGCGAAGGGACGGGTGTCGGTGCCGGCCAGCTTCCGGACGCTCATCGAAAAGCGCGCCCTCGCCAACGCCCTCGATCCCGAGAACGCCCTGAAAATCGGCGAGCATAAGAGCGGCGACTGCCTGTGGGCGCTCGATGCCGTCGCCTCCGCCGAGATCGACATCCAGCTCGCCGCCAGCGTCGCGGACCTCCCCGCCGCCGAGCGCATGGACAAGCTGGAAGAGCTGGCGATGGACGCCCATGGCGGCCTCGAGAAAGTCACCTACGACAGCGCCGGCCGCATGGTCCTCTCCCCCATGCTGCGCGAATTCGGCCAGATCGAGGATCTCGCCTTCTTCGTAGGCGCCGGCCTGACCTTCCAGATCTGGAACCCCCGCATCGCGATGGAGCGCCTCCCCGAGACGTCGCGCGTGCGCAAGCCGCTCGCCTTCCTGCTGAAAGAGCGGGGGATCGTGTTGTGAGCGAGGCCCCGCACATCCCGGTCCTGCTCGACGAGGTGCTGGCGGCGCTGGCCGTGCAGCCCGGCGAGACGCATGTCGACGGCACGTTCGGCGCCGGAGGCTACACGCGCGCCATCCTCGCGGCGGGTGCCGCGAAGGTCTACGCCTTCGATCGCGATCCCGATGCCATCGCCGCCGGCCGTGCGCTGGAGGCCGAGAGCGGCGGCCGGCTGGTGCTGGTGGCGGAGCGTTTCTCGCGCATGGGCGAGGCGCTGGCCGAGCGCGGTGTCGATCAGGTCGACGGCGTGACGCTCGACATCGGCGTCTCCTCGATGCAGCTCGATCAGGCGGAGCGCGGCTTCTCCTTCCAGGGCGACGGCCCGCTCGACATGCGGATGAGCCAGGAGGGCGAGAGCGCCGCCGACTTCGTCAACACCGCCGACGAATCGGTGATCGCCGACGTGCTCCATCATTATGGCGAGGAGCCTCGCGCCCGCCGTATCGCCCGCGCCATCGTCGCCGCGCGTCCGCTGGAACGTACCGGCGAGCTGGCCGAGGTGGTGCGCCGTGCGGTCGGCCATCATCCGGGCATGCCCAAGGATCCTGCGACCCGCACCTTCCAGGCGATCCGCATCCACCTCAACCGCGAGCTGGACGAGCTGGACGAGGGACTCGCCGCCGCCGAGGTGCTGCTGAAGGATGGCGGCCGCCTTGCCGTGGTGAGCTTCCATTCGCTCGAGGATCGCATGGTGAAGCGCTTCCTGACGGCACGCGGCAAGCCCGCGCCCGCCGGTTCGCGCCATCGCCCGCAGGCCGGCGCCGCCCGCCCGCAGAGTTTCGAGTCCGTGTCGCGTGGCATCCGTGCGGGCGAGGCCGAGACCCGCCGCAATCCCCGTTCGCGTTCGGCGACGCTTCGCGCCGCCACCCGCACCGCCGCTACCGCCTGGCCCCGTGAGGCCGCTCCACCTGCCCAAGGATCCCGTCGATGACGATCGCCACCCGTTTCAAGACCGTCAGCTGGTCGGCAGGCGCCGCCGCCGCGGCGCTGGGCTGCTATCTCGTCTCGCTGCAGGTCGCGGCCGAGCGCGCGAAGGTGGCGGACACCGAACATTCCCTGCTCACCGGGCAGCAGGATATCCGCGCGCTCACCACCGAGCTCAACACGCGGAGCCGACTGGTGCAGCTGGAGCGGTGGAACGCGGACGTCCTCGCGTTGACCGCGCCCAAGGCGCACCAGTATCTGGCGGGTGAGATGCAGCTCGCCTCCCTGTCCACCACCGCGCCCGCTCCCAGTGCGGACGCTGCCCCCGACGCATCCGGCCTGCAGGCGGCGCCGGCGGTGGCGGCGGTCGCTTATCGCAAGGTGGTGGACGCGCCCGCCACCCGGCTGGTCCATTCGGTGTCGCTCGATCTCGATGCGCCGGCCCAGCGGCCGGTCCTGCAGCGTGCCAGCCTGACGATCCCGAGCGACCAGGTGGTCGCCTATCTCGACCGGGGCGGGAAGTCCCGCCGGCCGTGACGACGGCCACCATAACGCGCCCCGATCGGGTCCGGCTTGCCGACAAGCGCCAGCAATCGCTGGCGCTTGTGCATTTTCGCCTGATGGTGGTGATGCTGGTGTTCCTGGGCGTGGTCGGCGTGATCGCGCTCAAGCTGATCTTCTCGTCAATCTTCCTCGCCGGCTCGGCGCCGACGCCGGCCGGTGACGGTTTGCTGCCCGCGCGCGGCGACATCGTCGATCGCAACGGCGTGCCGCTCGCCCGCACGATCATGGCCTGGTCGATCGGCCTCATC
>BACX01000046.1 GCA_000333335.1 Sphingomonas-like bacterium B12
CACCATATTGGTTGATCGCGGTCAGCTCGTTCTTGAGCGCCAGGTTCAAGAGTTCGATGACTTTCGCGTCACCCTTCATCGGAGCCTCCTTGGTTCAGAAGGCCCCATTACTCTTCACGGGACTGGAAACCCAGCGCGAACGACTCGCGCAAGTCATTCTCAGGCGGCGTCCGCCTGCTCCGAGGCGATCAACTGGCGGGCATAGGGCACGCACTGGCCGCAGCGCGGGCGGCAACCGAGCGAGGCATAGGCCGACAAAGGATCCCGGCAGCCCGAACGAGCAGCCTCGCGCACTTCGCGTTCACGCAGAGCATTGCAGACGCAGACGACCATTCGTGCCCTCTCCGGTGGAGTCGGATAAGGCTATAAGGATATTGCAAGCCAATCTCAATATCAGATTAAGGCGGCCGCCTCGTTTCGGCGCATCGGCTGCATCCCTCCACGCGCCAGCGATCGCCACGCCCATTCGAGCGGGCCGTAGCGGAAACGGGCGAGCCACCACGGGCTCCACAGCAGCATCAGCCCCCACACGGCGAACACGATCGGGTAGAGCCACACCCGCTCGATTCGCGCGAACAGGCCGACGCCCCAGCCATAGAAGAGGAACGTCATCAGCAGGCTTGTGCCGAGATAGTTGCTGAACGCCATGTGCCCCACCGCGCGCAGGCGGGGGCGATCGCGCACTGTCAGCCAAGCCAGCGCCAGCGCCGCAAGCGACAGCGCGAGGATCGGGCGGAACGGCACGCCGCAGAGCGTCGCGGCGGCGAAGGTGGTCAGCGTCTCGAAGCCCGAATGGACGCAGAGCCAGCACAAGGCGATCACCGGCGGCAGGCCGATCGCGAAGCCGATCGCCGACCAGCGCCAATACCGCCGCCGCTCCCACTTGGCCGTGAGGAAGCCCGATTGCAGCCCCGCCATGCCGATCAGCATGAAGGCCAGCGTCTCCGGCCCGTCGAAGCAGAGCAGGACGGGGATGAACGGGAATTCCACGGCGATGCGCTGAGCGGCGATTCCGCCCCACGATCCCCGCATCCGCGTGATTTCGGCGGAGAGGTGGCGGGCGTCGCTCACGCCGACGCCGTTGGCGAAGTCCTGCCATGCCGCGATCTGCGCCTGGCTCGCGCCCGGCGCCATCGCGGCGTCGCGCAGCACCAGGAAGCCCGAGAAGAAGATGAGCTGGATCGCCAGTTGCGCGACCAGCAGCAGGATCGCGAGGCGCACCAGTTGGCTCGGCTTCAGCAGCGTGAACGGCAGCGCGATGATCCCCACCAGCGCATAATGGAGCAGGATGTCGCCCGACCAGACCAGCGCGAGGTGCGCCGCGCCGAACAGCAGCAATGTCGCCATCCGTGCCAGATGCAGGCGCGCGCCGTTCAGCCCGGCGGCCTCGGCCCGCTCGACCACGATCATCGTCGAGGCGCCGAACAGGATCGAGAAAAGCGCGCGCATCTTGCCGTCGACCAGAACGAAGTTGACCGCCCAGATGGCGAGATCGGCGGGCGCGGTGCCGCCGCCGGCCATCGGGTTGAAATAGGCACCGGTGGGAAGCGCGAAGCCGGCGATGTTCATCAGCAGGATGCCCATCACGGCAAGGCCCCTGAGGCCGTCGATGCTGCCGTGGCGGTCGGTCACCGGTGAGGCCTGTCGTGTCGCGTCGGCGCCGTCAAGCGGCGTCACGGAACAGGAGGGGCGCCCGATCGGTTGAGTCGCCGAACCCGATCCGCCCCGTTTCCAAGGAGTTTTCCATGGCGACCGCCACCGATACCCCCAGCAAGGCCACTGGCGCCAAGGCCAACGGCGCCCCGATCAAGGCCAACGGCGCAAAAGTCCCGGCCCGTGCCCGCAAGGCCTCCGTCAAGTCGGCGACCAAGGCGGCGGCCCCCAAGTCCGAGCCGAAGCGCGCCGTCCGCAAGCCGGCCGTGCCGAAAACGACGCTCGAGAAGGTCTCCGCCCGCGTGACAGCCGCCGAGAAAAGCGTGGCGCACGCAGCAAGCGAAACCGCGCACGCCATCAAGGCGGCCGCCGATCACGCGATCGAGGCGGCGCATGTCCCCGATACGGCAAAGGGCATCGTCGCCAAGGTGCGCGCCGCGCCCGCCCGACTGCGCGAGGCAGTGACGTCCGCCAAGAAACCCGCCGCGCGCAAGGCCGCGACCGGCAAGGCGGCGACGGCGCGCAAACCCGCGTCGAAGGCACCCGCTTCCAGGTCCAAGGTCGGCACCGGCACCGTTCTGGGCGTAGCGGCGGCGGGCCTCGCTGTCGGCATCGCCGCCAATCTCGGCCGCAAGGCGGCGGTGCAGGCGCCGAGCGTGATGGCCGGCGACTGGCTGGAGGCGCTCAAGGCCGAACACAAGGCGGCGCTGGCGATCCTCGACAAGCTGGCCAAGTCGACGCCCGAGCAGCCGGCCAAGCGCACCCTGCTGCTCACCCAGCTCAAGCACGCGCTCGGCAAGCATGCCTTCACCGAGGAGAATGTGATCTACCCCGCGCTGCGCGAATGGGGCGACAAAGGCCGATGCCGACGCGCTCAACCACGAGCAGGGATACCAGAAGCAATATCTTTACGAGCTCGACAATATGGACAAGGCGGCGCCCGAATTCGCCCAGAAGGTCGCCGACTTCCGCGCCGACCTGAATGCCCATATCCGCGAGGAAGAGGACAAGATATTCCCCAAGATCCACGCCGGTCTGGACGAGGCGAAGAACAAGGCGCTGACCGCGGCGGCGAACCGCGAGGGCTTCAAGCTGGCGTAGCAGTCATCCTCCCCATCGAAGATGGGGAGGATGACCATCCGAAGGATGGTGGAGGGGCCACCGACGACAGTCGGTGGTCTGTCCGTATCAGGCGCCCCGCATTTCCCCTCCACCACTCGCTTCGCGAGCGGTCCCCCTCCCCGCGCTTCGCGCAAGGAGGATGAGAGGCTCACGCCAGCGCGGCGTCGGCGCCCATCAGCGTCGGGAAGAAGCCCTCATGCGCGCGGCGGAGGTCGGCGAGGGTCACCATGTGATCGCGATCCGCGCGATCGAGCACGATCCGCTCCTCCTCGCTTACTCGACCCAGGGACTGCGCCGTCAGTCCAGCCTGCTTGGCGCGCTCGATGAACGTCTGCGGCTCTTCGCGGATCGTTACGACGTAAAGGCCTTGGTCCTCGGCGAATAGCGAAGCGGCTGGCTTCTGCCATTCCCCGCCGCCCTGAATGAAGGCGCCCTTGTTACCTGCGAGTGCCATTTCCGTGATGGCGACGAGATAGCCGCCATCGGACACATCGTGAACGGCAGTCACCGTTCCATCCTCAATGCGGTCGCGGACGAACTCCGCCGTCTTGCGTTCGACCGTGAGGTCAACCGAGGGAGGCGTGCCGTCCTCTCGGCCGTGGATTTCGCGAAGCCAAAGCGACTGACCGAGCTGACCCTTGGGTTCGCCGATCAAGATGATGCTCTCGCCAGCTTCCTTGAACGCCACCGTCGCGCTCTTCGACCAGTCGCTCAGCAGCCCGATCCCGCCGATCGCCGGCGTCGGCAGGATGGCGCTGCCGCCGCCCGTCGCCTTGCTCTCGTTGTAGAGGCTGACGTTGCCGCTCACGATCGGGAAGTCGAGCGCGCGGCAGGCGTCGCCCATGCCTTCGAGGCAGCCGGTCAGCTGCGCCATGATCTCGGGACGCTGCGGGTTGGCGAAGTTGAGGCAGTTGGTCACCGCCAGCGGCGTCGCGCCCACCGCCGACAAATTGCGGTAGCACTCCGCGATCGCCTGCTTGCCGCCCTCATAGGGGTCCGCATAGCAATAGCGCGGCGTGCAGTCGGTGCTGATCGCGATGCCCTTTTCGGTCCCGTGGACGCGCACCACCGCCGCGTCGCCGCCGGGGCGCTGCACCGTGTCGGCGCCGACCATGTGGTCGTACTGCTCCCAGATCCAGCGGCGTGAGGCGAGATCGGGCGAGGCCATCAGCTTGAGCAGATCGGCGGCGATGTCCGTGGACTCGGGTATGTCGCCCAGCGGCTTCACGCCCGCCCACGCCTTATACTCTTCCTTGGAGACGGAGGGCCGATCGTAGAGCGGCGCCTCGTCCGCCAGCGGGGCGAGCGGGATGTCGCACACCGTCTCGCCGTTCCACTTTAGGATCATGTGGCCGGTATCGGTGACGTGGCCGATCACCGCGAAATCCAGCTCCCACTTGCGGAAGATGGCTTCGGCGAAATCCTCGCGGCCGGGCTTCAGCACCATGAGCATCCGTTCCTGGCTCTCGCTCAGCATCATCTCATAGGGGGTCATGCCCTCTTCGCGCTGGGGCACGGCGTTCATGTCCAGCTCGATGCCGACGCCGCCCTTGCTCGCCATCTCGACCGAGGAGGAGGTGAGGCCGGCAGCACCCATGTCCTGAATGGCGACGATCGCGTCCGACGCCATCAGCTCGAGGCAAGCCTCGATCAGCAATTTCTCGGTGAAGGGATCGCCCACCTGCACGGTCGGGCGCTTCTCCTCGCTCTTCTCGTCGAAGTCGGCCGACGCCATCGTGGCGCCGTGGATGCCGTCGCGGCCGGTCTTGGAGCCGACATAGACGATCGGATTGCCGATGCCCGACGCCGCCGAATAGAAGATCTTGTCCGTATCGGCGATGCCCACGGTCATCGCGTTGACGAGGATGTTGCCGTCATAGGCCCTGTGGAAATTGACCTCGCCGCCGACGGTCGGCACGCCCACGCAATTGCCGTAGCCGCCGATGCCGTGGACGACGCCCGCGATCAGGTGGCGCATCTTGGGGTGGTCCGGCCGCCCGAAGCGCAGCGCGTTCATGTTGGCGATCGGCCGCGCGCCCATCGTGAACACGTCGCGCAGGATACCGCCGACGCCGGTCGCGGCGCCCTGATAGGGCTCGATGTAACTCGGGTGGTTGTGGCTCTCCATCTTGAAGATGGCGGCCTGCCCGTCGCCGATATCGACCACGCCGGCATTCTCGCCGGGGCCGCAGATCACCTGCGGGCCGGTGGGGGCAGCTC
>BACX01000045.1 GCA_000333335.1 Sphingomonas-like bacterium B12
GTGGCTGGTAACGGCCAGCACGAGATCGTGATGCTTCGGCTCCATCACCTCGACCTGCGATCCGAACGCCTCCCAGAAGGCACGCAGCCGCGCGACCGCGGCGTCCGGCGCGCCCTCGGGCGGAGTCAGGATGCAGAAGCGGCCGGCGAACAGGCTCGCGAAGCCGGCATCCGGCCCGCTATTCTCGGTACCGGCGACGGGATGGCCGGGGATGATCGTCGCGTTCGGCAGCGCCTCGTTGAGCGCCGCCAGCACCGCCGACTTGGAGCTGCCCACGTCGCTGACGATCGCATCGGCCGGCAGATCGTCCGCGATCGCCGCCGCCACCGCGCCCATCGCGCCGACCGGCACGCAAAGCATCACCAGATCCGCATCGATCACCGCCGCGCCCGCAGTGTCCGGCACGTCGTCGCCCAGATCGAGGTCACGCACCCGTTCGCGCACCGCCGGATCGGCATCGTGCAGGGTCAGCCGCACGGTCGGCATGTGCTGACGCACCGCGCGCGCGATCGACGAGCCGATCAGGCCCAGCCCGATGATGGTGACGCGCGAGAAAGGCAGCATCAGTCCGCCGCGCCGACGATCTCACGCAGCGCGCGGATGAGCCCCTTCGTCTGCTCCTCGGTGCCGACCGACATGCGAAGCCCGTGGCGCAGCCCCTGCCCCGGCAGCCAGCGCACGATGAAACCCTTCTCCATCAGCTGGGTATAGGCTTCCTCCGCGGTCGTTCGGCCCTCGAACAGCACGAGCAGGAAGTTCGCCTTGGACGGCACGGCGCGCAGGCCCGCATTGCCGAGCTTGCCGACCTCGTCGGTCATCCAGCCGAGCCATTTCTCGTTGTGGAGGCGGCTCGCCTCGACGAAATCCTTGGCATGCAGGCTGGCGATCGCCGCCTGCTGCCCGGCCGTGGTGACGTTGAAGGGCGCGCGGATCTTGTGCATCGCCTGGATCACCTTGGCGGGGCCGTAGCCCCAGCCGATCCGCTCCGCCGCCAGCCCGAATATCTTCGAGAAGGTGCGCGTCACCAGCACGTTGGGCGCCGACTGCGCCAGCTCGAACGCGCCGTCGTCATCCTCCGGCGAGAGATATTCGGCATAGGCCTGATCCACGACGAACACGCAGTCGGCGGGCAGGCCAGCATGCAGCCGCAGCAGTTCCGAACGCGGCAGGTAGGTACCGGTCGGGTTGTTGGGGTTGGCGATGTAGACGACACGCGTCTTGTCGGTCACCGCCGCGAGCAGGGCATCGACATCGGTCGCATAGCCCACGTCCGGCGCCTCGACCGGCACCGCACCGACACGCCGCGCCGCGATCGGATAGACCGAGAAGCCGTAGCGGACGAACAGCACCTCGTCGCCCTGGCCCGCAAAGGCGCCGGCCGCGAGGTGGAGCACCTCGTCCGATCCGGTGCCGTGGATCACCCGCGCCGCATCCAGCCCGTAATGCGCGGCGATCGCCTCGCGCAGATCGGTGGCACCGGCATCGGGGTAGCGATCGAGACTCTGCGCAGCCGCGACGAACGCCTCCCGCACCTCCGGCGCGGTGCCGAGCGGATTCTCGTTGGACGAGAGCTTGGCGGCCTTCACGCCGCTGTCGGTGGTGGAGCGGCCGGGCACATAGGGTGCGATCGCTTCGATCCAGGGCTTGGGGGTGAGAATGTCGGTCATGGCGATGCCTGTAGCGGGCTTCGACCTTGGTGGAAACGGTCGAGCGTGCATGCCCCGCGATGGGACAGATGGATGCCGGTCGTCCGTACCGGATCGGAGGCTCGCGCATTACCTCCCGCACGGGGGTTGCCTGTTCAGAGTTGCGTCATGGTCTTGGGTCTGTCTGCGACGAGCGTCGATCTCGTCATCCTGGGTGGTCTGCTGGTCGGGCTGGTGCAAGCGATTGCGCGGCGCGATTCGGTCTGGGTCGCGGCCCTCGGCCTGCCGATCCTGCTGTGCGGCGATCATGTCGGGGTGGCGCCGGCACTGGTTGCGTGGGGCTTCGCGCTCTACGCGCTGGTTCTCGTCGTCGGGGCGACGAACGCGCTCGCCCGGAAAGCCAATCTGCCGGGTCTTCCCATGCTTGCCGCCCTTACGCTCGGCACCGCGCTGATCGCCGGCAAGGCCGACGCCCGCCATTTCAGCCTGTCGGCTCCGTCGCTCCACGCGCCACCGGCGATCGGTGTCCGGCTCGCGGAGCTGGTGCGGACGATTGACGCGCCCGACACCGCCCCCTAGCGCACGGGCAGGATGGAGCATGACGAGCGGTTCGGACACGCGCGGAGCGTCACCCTGCCCGGGCCGCTGGCGCTCGATGGCGGCCAGAGCCTCGCGCCCGTCACCATCGCCTACGAAACCTACGGCACGCTCAACGCCGACGCCTCCAACGCCATCCTGATCTGCCACGCGCTAACCGGCGACCATCATGTCGCGAGCGTCCATCCGGTCACCGGCAAGCCGGGCTGGTGGGTGCGGATGGTGGGCGAAGGCAGGCCGATCGACCCGGCGCGTCATTTCATCGTCTGCTCGAACGTGATCGGATCGTGCATGGGTTCCGCCGGCCCGGCGACAGCGGCGGCGGACGGCGCGCCCTATGCGATGCGCTTCCCGGTCATCACCATCCGGGACATGGTGCGCGCGCAGGCGATGCTGCTCGATCATCTCGGCGTCCGCACGCTGACCTGCGTCGGCGGATCGATGGGCGGCATGCAGGTGCTCGAATGGGGCCGCACCTATCCCGATCGGGTGCAGTCGGCCGTGATCGTCGCGTCCGCCGCGCGCCATTCCGCCCAGAACATCGCCTTCCACGAGGTCGGTCGCCAGGCGATCATGGCCGACCCGAAATGGCGCGGCGGCGATTATTACGAGAGCAACGATCCGCCCGCCGCCGGCCTCGCCGTGGCACGGATGGCGGCGCACATCACCTACCTGTCCGAAGCGGGCCTCACCGAGAAGTTCGGCCGCCAGCTACAGGCGCGCGATGCCGTCGGCTTCGGCTTCGACGCCGACTTCCAGGTGGAAAGCTACCTGCGCCACCAAGGGCTGAGCTTCGTCGATCGCTTCGACGCCAACTCCTACCTCTACATCACCCGCGCGATGGACTATTTCGACCTTGCCGAGGAGCATGGCGGGCTGCTCGCCAACGCCTTCCGGGGCAGCAAGGCGCGATTCTGCCTTGTCTCCTTCGATACCGACTGGCTCTACCCGACCCGCGAATCGCGCAGCATCGTGCAGGCGCTGAACGCGGCCGGCGCGGCGGCGAGCTTCGTAGAGCTGTCCTCGCCCTACGGGCACGACGCCTTCCTGCTCGAAGCGCCCGAGCTCAATCGCGTGGTCGACGGTTTCCTGAGGGCGGGCGGGCTGTGAACGATCAGGCGCTCCTCGGCCTGCGCCCCGATCTGCGGATCATCGCCGATCACGTGGCGGCGGGCAGCCGCGCGCTCGACATCGGTTGTGGCGACGGTGCGCTGATGGCGGCGCTGCGCGATCATGCGGGAGTGGACGCGCGCGGTATCGAGATCGACGCGGCGAACGTCGCGTCGGCGGTCGCGCGCGGGCTGTCGGTGGTGCAGGGCGATGCCGACGTGGACCTTGCCGGCTATCCCTCCGGCGCCTTCGACTATGCGATCCTGAGCCAGACGCTGCAGACCACCCGCGCACCCGACAAGGTGCTGGACGAGCTGCTCCGGATCGGCGCCAAGGCCTTCGTCTCGTTCCCGAACTTCGCTTATTGGCGGGTGCGCGCCTCGCTGCTGTGGGGCGGGCGGATGCCGGTGACGCGCACGCTGCCGGTGGCGTGGTACGCGACGCCAAACATCCACCACCTGACCATCGACGACTTCCGCGCCTTCCTGAAGGAGCGCGGGATCGTCACCGAAGGCGCATGGTTCCTCAACGGCGATCGGCTGACCAGCGAATGGGCCGCCAACTTCCGTGCCGAACACGCGGTGTTCCTGATCCGGCGGGGCTGACCGGAGTCAGCCCCTCAGCGTCGCGCCCTGCTTCGCCGCTACCGCAACGATCTTGTCCGAGATCGCCTTGAGCGCCGCCTCGTCGAAGCTCTTGTCGGCAGGCTGCAGCACCACCTCGATGGCGAGGCTCTTCTGCCCCTCCGGCACGCCGGCGCCGGTGAAGACGTCGAACAGCGCCACCTCGGCGATCGCCTGCTTGTCGGCGCCCGCGATCGCGCGGATCAGCTTGTCCGCCTGCAGGTCCGCCGCCACGAGGAAGGCGAAGTCGCGGCGCACCGCCTGCAGCGCCGAGGGCGCATAAGCGGGCCGCGCCCGACCCGCGTCGCGCTTCGCCGGGATCGCATCCAGATAGATTTCCGCCGCGACCATCGGGCCTTCGACGTCGAGCGCGTTGAGCACTTCCGGATGCAGTTCGCCGAAGGTGGCGAGGATCATCTTGGGGCCGAGGCCGAGCTGGCCCGAGCGCCCCGGATGCCAGGTCTCACGACCCGGCCCGATCAGCTGGAGCCGGTCGACCGGCGCGCCCGCCGCCGCCAGCACGGCCAACGCCTCGGCCTTGGCATCATAGGCATCGGCGGCACGCGCCTTGCCGGTACGCCAGTCTCGCGCCGCCGCATCGCCGGCGATCAGCACGGTCAGCGTCGGCCGCTCGCCATCGTCGAGATAGCGGCGGCCAAGCTCGAACAGGCGAACTGCCTTCTCGCCGCGATCGCGGTTACGCTGCGCTGCGCGGGCGAGGCCCGGCACCAGCGAAGGGCGCATCACCTTCAGATCCTCGGAGATCGGGTTGGCCAGCGTCCAGTGCCCGCCGCCGAAGGGCGCGGCCTCCTTCTCGGAGAGGAAGGACCACGTCACAGCCTCGGCGAAGCCCCGCGCGGCCGCAGCCCGGCGCGCTTTGCGCTCGATGCGCTGTTCGGGGCTGGCGGTCGGCTTGGCGACGCCCTCGGCGCGCGGCAGCGGGGTGGAGGGCACTTTGTCCAGCCCCTCGATCCGCACGACTTCCTCGACCAGATCGGCGGTGCCGTCCACATCGCGGCGCCAGGTCGGGATGGTGACGGTGAAGTCGTCCGAGACGCCGAAACCGAGCCGTTCGAGGATCGCCTTCTGCCGATCGGCCGGCACATCGAACCCGCCCAGCGCCAGCACGCGCGCCGGATCATAGGCGAGCGTCCGCTGTGCCACCGGCGGCTGACCCGCGCGGGTGATAGCGCTCGCCGTGCCGCCGCAATGATCGAGCACCAGCTTCGTCGCGATGGCGAGGCCGCCATCGAGGAAAGCCGGATCGACGCCGCGCTCGAATCGCTGGCGCGCATCGCTGGTCAGCGCCAGCTTCTGGCCAGTCAGCGCGATATGGTCGGGATCGAAGAAGGCACATTCGATCAGCACGTCGATGGTCGTCTCGGACACGCCCGAATGTTCGCCGCCCATGATGCCGCCGATGTCGTGCACGGAAGCATCGTCGGCGATCACCGTCATCGTAGAATCGAGCGTGTAGGTCTTGCCGTTGAGCGCGAGCACCTGCTCGCCGTCCTTGGCCTTCCGCGCGACCAATGCGCCCGACAGCTTCGCACGATCATAGACGTGCAACGGGCGGCCGAGATCGATCGAGACGAAGTTGGTGATATCGACCAGCACCGAGATCGGCTTCTGCCCGATCGCCTTGAGCTTGTCGGCCATCCACTTGGGCGAGGCGCCGTTGGTCAGGCCCGACACCGCCTGCGCATAGAAAGCGGGGCAACCCTCGGCGTCGTCGGTCCGCACGTCCGGCGCGGGATCGCTGCCAGCGACCGGCGCCAGCGACTCCATGCGATAGACCTGATGCAGCGGCTTGAGCGTCCCCAGCCCGAAGGCGGCGAGATCGCGCGCGATGCCGCGCACGCCCATGCAGTCCTGCCGGTTGGGTGTGACGCTCACGTCGAACAGGGGATCGTCGAGACCGGCCCACTCCGCATAGCTGGTGCCGACCGGCGCATCCTCGGGCAGCTCGACGATGCCGTCATGATCCTCGCCGAGCAGAAGCTCGCGGAACGAGCACATCATGCCGTTCGATTCGACGCCCCGGATCGCCGCGACCTTGAGCGTCATGTCCGGCCCCGGCACCCACGTGCCCGGCGCGCCGAAGATGCCGACCAGTCCGGCGCGCGCGTTGGGCGCGCCGCAGACGACCTGCAGCGCTCCGTCGCCCGCATCGACCGAGAGCACCTGCAGCTTGTCCGCCTGCGGATGCGGCGCGGCGGTGAGCACGCGCGCGATCTTGAACGGCCGCAGCACGTCGGCGGGGTTGGAGACCTCCTCCACCTCCAGCCCGATGCGGGTGAGCGCGTCGGCCACTGCAGCGGCGTCGGCGGTGGTGTCGAGATGCTCCTTGAGCCAATTGAGGGTGAACTTCATGCCCCCACTCCTCCGGAAAGGGTGGGCACGTCGAGCGCCGCGAACCCGTAATGACGCAGCCAGCGCAGATCGCCATCGAAGAAGGCGCGCAAGTCGTCCATGCCGTATTTGAGCATCGCCAGCCGGTCGATGCCGCAGCCGAAGGCGAAGCCCTGCCATTCGTCCGGGTCCAGCCCGCAGGCCGCGATCACCTTGGGGTGGACCATGCCGGAGCCGAGGATCTCCATCCAGCCGTCCGGCTCGGCGCCGCCGATGGTGCGCTTGCCCTTCACCAGCGTGTAGCCGACGTCGACCTCCATCGAAGGCTCGGTGAAGGGGAAGTAGCTGGGGCGCAGGCGCAGCACGATGTCGTCGCGCTCGAAATAGGCCTTCACGAAGGTCTCGAGTGTCCACTTGAGGTGGCCGAGCGTGATGCCGCGATCAATCACCAGGCCCTCGACCTGGTGGAACATCGGCGTGTGGGTGGCGTCGCTGTCCGATCGGTAGGTGCGACCCGGCGCGATGATGCGGATCGGCGGCGGGGTCGTCACCATCGTGCGGATCTGCACCGGGGACGTGTGGGTGCGCAGGAGCATCTTCCTGCTCTCGCCGTCGTCGCGATCGAAGTAGAAGGTATCGTGCATCGCGCGCGCCGGATGCGTCTCCGGAATGTTGAGCGCGGTGAAATTGTGCCAGTCGTCCTCGATCTCGGGGCCGGTGGCGACCGCGAAGCCGAGATCGGCGAAGATCTCCGCCAGCTCGTCCATCACCTGGCTGACGGGGTGGACCGAACCGCCCTGCAACCCCGCGATCGGCAGCGACATGTCGAGCATCTCCGACGCCAGCCGCTGATCCAACAGCGCGCGATCCATCGCCGCCTTGGCGGACGCGATCGCGTTGGTCACCGCCTCGCGCAGCCCCTGGATACGCGGCCCCTGCACCTGCCGCTCGTCGGGCGCCATGCCGCCGAGCGTCTTGAGCAAGGCCGTCACGCTCCCCTGCTTGCCGAGTGCTGTGACGCGCGCCGTCTCCAGCGCCTCGGGCGTGTCAGCGGCGGCGATGGCGCCGAGCAGGTCGCTTTGCAGCGTATGGATATCGGTGGTCATGTCCGGTCCGGATCAGGGGGTGTCGGGCAGGCCCTTAGGACAGGGCGACCCCAAAAAGCAAAGGGCGCGGCGACCATTGCAACTCGCCGGTGAACTTGAAGCCGACCACCTCGGGGATCAGCATCGAGACCGGCTGGCCGAGCATCGCAGCCTCGGCCTCGATGCCGCCGACACCCCAGCCCAGCACGCCGAGGCCGTTGACCATCGTGGTGTGGCTGTCAGTGCCGACGCAGGTGTCCGGATAGGCGATCGTCTCGCCGGCATCGTCCTTCGATGTCCAGACCGCCTGCGCGATATGCTCGAGGTTCACCTGGTGGCAGATGCCGGTGCCCGGCGGGACGACCTTGAAGTTGTCGAGCGCTTTGCTGCCCCACTTCAGGAACTCGTAGCGCTCGAAGTTGCGCTGATATTCCAGCTCGACTTTGTCCTCGAACGCCTGCGGCGTACG
>BACX01000044.1 GCA_000333335.1 Sphingomonas-like bacterium B12
GATCAGACCCTTTCAGCGGACCGCCATGCCCATCGACCTGCCCCTGATCCGGCCCAATCCTCCGAAGCTCAGCCAGCTCACCGCCGGGCTGGAAGCGATCGAGGCATCGAGCACCTTCAGCAATTACGGTCCGGTCGCGCGCCGATTCGAGCAGGCGATGACCGAAAAGCTGTTCGGCGGGCGCGGCGCCTGCCTGACCGTCGCCAACGCGACGCTCGGCCTGATGATCGCGCTCCGTTATGCGACGCTCCGTATGGAGCAGGATCGCAAGCTGGCGCTGCTCCCCGCCTTCACCTTCGCCGCCACGGGCCAGGCCGCGCAATGGGCGGGTCTCACCCCGCTGCTCGCGGATTGCGACCCGGACGACTGGGCACTCTGCCCCAAAGCGGAGGAACGGCTGCTGACCGAATATGGGCGCCGCATCGCTGCGATCGTGCCTTACGCTACCTTCGGCAACTCGATCGATCTGGAACGCTATGCCTGGCTCGCCCGCCGGCATGACGTCGCGATCGTGATCGATGCCGCCGCCTCGCTCGGCTCGCTCGACACCGAGGGCCGCGGCTTCGGCGCCGGCGCGCCCTTCCCGGTCGTCTATTCGATGCACGCCACCAAGACCTTCTCGACATCCGAGGGCGGCGTGATCCATTGCGCCGACCATGCGCTGATCGAGAAATTGCGTGCAATGGCCAATTTCGGGTTCGAAGGCAGCCGGTCCTCCACCATGCCCGGCATGAACGCCAAGCTGGCCGAGATCCCGGCGCTGATCGCCGAGGCCAAGCTGGGCGACATTCACGAAGTCGCGCTTCACCGCACCGCACTGGCGGAGCGCTATCGCGAGCGCCTCGCCGCCTTCTCCGTCCAGCGCCCGCGCGGTCACGCGCAGGCGGTGCAGTTCATGTCGGTGCTGCTGCCGCGCACGCTGGCCGAGCATCGCGGCGCGATCATCGACAAGCTCGCCGAGGCGGGAATCGGCGCCGGCACCTATTTCAGCCCGCATCTGGGTGAGCAGCCCTGGTTCCGCGAGAGCTGCGTGATCGACGCGCTGCCCGTCACCGACGACATCGCCGCGCGCATGATCGCCCTGCCGGTCACCGACGACATGACCGTCGCCGACGTCGATCGCGTGTCCGACGCGCTGATCGCAGCCTGCTTCGCGCAGCCGCGCTCCACCGTTCCCGCGACGCCGCTGCGCGATCGCGTGCTGGGTGCGGTGGTGATCGGCGGAGGCCCCGCTGGCGTGGCGCTGCTCTGCGCCGCCGGCAAGGCGGGCAAGCTCGACGCGCTGGCATCGGCCGGCATCGCGATGGTCGATCGCAGCGGCACGATCGGCGGCGGGCGCCTCGGCGCCTACGAGATCACGTCGGACAGCTCGGCCGAGACCTTCCTCACCGCCGACGGCGCGCTGCCCGCGGGCCTCGGCATCGCCGACGAGGCGGCCGGCCAGGCGATCGCCGAGCACAAGGGCGCGCTCGGCGTGCCGTTGCCCAAGGTCGGCGCCTATCTCGATCGCCTCGGCGAGGTGCTGGGCCAGCGCCTGCGCTCGCTCGGCGGGTCGGTTCTGGGCGGCCATGAAGTCATCGCCTCGCAGCGCACCGCGGACGGCCTGTGGCGGACGCGCGCGCGGCGCATCGCCGACGGCGGCTCGATCGAATTGCTGTCCCGCTCGCTCGTCATCGCGACCGGCGGCCACCAGCCCGCGATCCGGCTGGCGGAAGAGAAGGTCGCGGGCATGTCGCTGGTGGAACGCTGCGGCAACCGGCTGATCCAGTCCGATACGCTGCTGGCGACCGGCGGGATCGAGGCGGCGCGCGAACGCCTGCAAGATTGTCTGAATGGGGGCCGCGCGCCCCGCATCGCCATCGTCGGCGGATCGACCAGCGCCGTCACCGCCGCCGTGCGCCTGCTCAAGAGCGGCCTGCCGCTCGATCCGGGCGGCATCGCCCTGTTCCACCGCCGGCCGCTGCGTCCCTTCTATCCCTCGATCGATGCGGCGCATGCGGACGGCTACACGGACTTCGGCCCGGATGATATTTGCCCGGTCTCGGGCTTCGTCTATCGCCTCGCAGGCTTCCGGCTGGAAGCGCGCGAACTGGTCGTCCACGCGCTCGGCATCGGCGGCCGGGTGGGCGACCCCCGCCTCACTCTCCACCAGCTAGCCGGTGATGACGACATGCAGGCGGCGGACATTCTCGACCGGGCCGACCTCGTCGTCGCCTCCTTCGGCTACCAGCCGCACGCGCTGCCGCTGATCGACGAGCGCGGGCGCGCGATCCGGCTGCGCTGCGAAGGGCCGGTGCGCGGCCGCATGGTCGATGATCTCTGCCGCGTCGTGGATACCGATTCTTGCGCCGTGCCCGGCGTCTACGGCATCGGCCTCGCCGCCGGCTTCGTACCGCACGGCAAGCTCGGCGGCGAAGCGAGCTTCCGGGGACAGGCGAACGGCCTGTGGCTTTGGCAGAATGACGTCGGCCAGCTCATCGTCGAGCAGCTTCTCTCCGCCTCGGAAAAGGTCGGGGCGAAGGCGGGAGCTGTCCGCCGCGCGGTCGCATGACGGCGGAGCCGCCCACCGTCGGCCCCACCGTCAGCGTCGTGATGGCAGCCTATAACGGCGCCGCCTTCATCCGCGAGACGATCGAAAGCCTGTTCGCGCAGACGATGTCGGATTTCGAGATCGTCGTCGCGGACGACTGCTCGAAGGACGATACGCTGGCGGTGCTGGCGACGATCGGCGATCCGCGCCTGCGCGTGGTGAAGGCGGAGCGCAACGGCGGCCCGGCCGAGGCCCGCAACCTCGCCATGGCGCACGCGCGCGGCCGGTTCATCGCTGGGCTCGACCAGGACGATATCTGCGCGCCCGATCGCTTCGAGAAGCAGATCACCTATCTCGATGCGCATCCCGATGTGGCGCTGGTCTGCTCCACAATCGCGATGTTCGAGGGCGAGAAGCAGCGGCGCGATCCCTATCCGGACCTTGCCGATCCCGACGAGATCGACTGGATGATGGGCCTGCTTAATCCGCTCGCCTGGTCGACATCGATGATGCGGGGGGAGGCAGCGCGGGCGCTCGATCCGTTCGAGCGCGACGATTATCGCTTCGCCGAGGATTTCGATCTCTACACCCGCATCCGCGCGCATGGCCGGATCGGCCGCATCGCCGAGCCGCTGGTCCGCTACCGACTCCACCCCGGCGGCGCGAGCCAGGCCTATGAGGAGGGTATGATCCAGGCGGCGGGCCGGGTGCTCGCTTATCGTCACGCGTTGCTGTTCGGCGTGGAGGCGGCGGAAGCGGGCGAATTGCTCAGCCGCCATGCCGGCGCCAGCTATCCTCCGCCCGATGCCGTGACGCTGGCGCGCTGCGGCGCAATCATGGCGCGGCTGCTCGAGGACGCGCGGGGCAACGCCTTTGCGCTGCGGAGTTGCCGGACGATTTGGTGGCGCATGGCGCGATCGGGCCTGCGGGTCGGCCATTATGGTGCGGCGGAGGCTGTGCGTGCCCGCCCCACCTTCGCCGGCAGCGTCGCGCTGATCGAACCCGCGCTGCTGCGCGACGCGGCGATCGGCGCCGCCCGCCGGGCGAGGCGCCTTGCGGCAACCCGCTCGCTCTGATTGTCAGAAAATCTGGTGCGGTCGAGAAGACTCGAACTTCCACGGCCTTTCGGCCACAGCGACCTCAACGCTGCGCGTCTACCAATTCCGCCACGACCGCACGTCGATTTGCCCGCCAAATCCCCGATTCTTGGGGCCTAGCAGCTGGTAGGAGGGCGCCTCTAGCAAAGCCGCTCCCCCCACGCAACGCCCTTTTCATCAATGATCGTCGGTGCCGGCGAAGCTGAGGTTCAACGCCTTCGATCCCTGCGGCACGCCGACTTCCGCGCTGTCGAAATCGGCCGATCCCTTGGGCGGCAGCTGGCGCACCGGCGCGTTGATCGTCCAGCCATAGACCGGGCGGCCCGCCGCGTCGCGCAGCTCGGCGCGGATGTCCGGCACGGTCTGTGGCACCTCGGTGGGGTTCACGATGCGGCCGGAGACCGCGAACAGCTCGCTGCCGGTCGCCAGCGTCCGGCGATCGGGCTTGCGCGTCACCTGCAGCATCAGCGGGCTTTGCGCCTTGTCCGCGCCGAACAGCCGGGCGAAGGCGGCAGGGCCAAACCAGGCGACCGCTCCGGCACCGATCAGCAGCAGCAGGCCCGCCAGCACCGCCAGCACCGTCATCTGCCGCATGGGGTTGCGGCGCGGCCGGAACGGCGGTTCAGACGCGTAGGGATCGACCTCCGGGGCATGGCGGATATCGGCGAAGGCGTCCGGCGGGGGTGGCGTCGCGATCCCGGTCGGCGGTGCACCGTAGGGGGATGGTTCGGAAGCGGCTACCGGCTCGGGCGCAGGCGGCGGTGCGAAGGTCGTGGCGGCGGCTTCGGGCTCGATCGCCGGTGGCTCCTGGAACCAGCTATGCCGACACGAGGCGCACCGCACCTGACGCCCGCTCACGCCGACCGAACTGTCCGGTACCAGGTATCGCGTGCCGCACGCCGGGCAGGTCAGTATCATGCCTTTGTCGTCCGGCCTTTCTCGCGTGGGTTTTGCGACACCTCTGGTCCGGTCTAGGACGACGGGTAGGCGGCTGGCAAGCGCCACGCTTGCCCCCCATATCGCGCATGTGCGAAAGCGACCGTCTGAAAGTCGTCCAGAAAGGCTGAAGCGAGAGCGAATGTCCGGCATCGTGCAGTTCGAGAATGTCGGCCTCCGCTACGGGACCGGCGCCGAGACGCTGTCGGACCTGAGCTTCACGCTGGCCGCCGGCGGCTTCTATTTCCTCACCGGCCCGTCCGGCGCGGGCAAGACCTCGCTGCTCAAGATGCTGTACCTGTCGCAGCGGCCGACGCGCGGCGCTATCCGGCTGTTCGACGAGGATGTGGTGCAACTGCGCCGCGCCCGCCTGCCCGGTTTCCGGCGGCGGATCGGCGTGGTGTTCCAGGATTTCCGGCTGATCCCGCATCTGTCCGCCTTCGACAATATCGCGCTGCCGCTGCGCATCGCAGGCGTGGACGAGCGCGATCTGGTGACGCCGGTGCGCGAGATGCTGGCCTGGGTGGGCCTCGCCGATCGCGCCTCCGCCCACCCGCCGACACTGTCGGGCGGCGAGCAGCAGCGCGTCGCGATCGCGCGCGCGGTGATCGCGCGGCCCGAAATACTTGTGGCGGACGAGCCGACCGGCAACGTCGATCCCGAAATGGCGGCGCGCCTGCTCCACCTGTTCGATGCGCTCAATACGCTGGGCACGACGATCGTGGTCGCGACCCACGATATCCACCTGCTCTCCCGCGTCGCGTCCGCCAACGTGATGCGGCTCGATCGCGGACGGCTGCAGGATCCGACCGGCGCGTTGCGCTACCCGCCGCGGGCGGACGGGCATTGATGATGCTGGGCGCCTCGCAGGCCGAACGGCGGCTGTTGCCCGAAGGACGGCTGGCCGGGCCGATGCCGTGGGTCATCGCGATCATGATGTTCCTCACCGCGCTGGCGGCGGCAGGCGGGCTGGCGATGGGATCAGCCGCCAACCAGCTCGGCGCCGATCTCGGCCGGCAGGTGACCGTGCAGGTGATCCTCGCCGACCCTGCCGCGCGTGATCGCGAGGCATCCGCCGCGCAGCAGTTGCTGGCGCACGAGGACGGCGTGACGTCCGCGCGGCGGCTCGGCGATCAGGAGATGCAGGCGCTGCTCCGTCCGTGGCTGGGCGATGCCGGGCTGGACAAGGATCTGCCGCTCCCCGCGATGATCGACATCGACCTGTCCGAAGCTGGGCGGGATCGGCTGGACCGGATCACCCAGGCGGTGAAGGCGGTCGCGCCTCATGCTCGCATCGATGACCATGCCGGCTTCATCGCGCCGCTCGTCGGGCTGATCCGCTCGCTCGGGCTCCTGGCGGGCGGCATCGTGCTGATGATGGCGGGCGCAACCGCCGCCGCCGTGGTGCTGGCCGCACGCTCCGCGCTCAACACGCACCGTCGCACCATCGACGTGATGCACATGATGGGCGCGACCGACGTGCAGGTCGCCCGCCTCTTCCAGCGCCGCATCGCTTTGGACGCGCTGTTCGGCGCGGTGGTCGGGCTGGTCGCTGCGATCGCGGTGATCCTGCTGCTGGGCCGTCGCATCGGCGAGATCGGATCGGGCATCGTCGGATCGATCTCGCTGCCGGGCCTCGCCTGGCTGGTGCTGTTCTGCCTGCCGCTGCTCGCGGGCCTGCTGGCGCTGCTGGTGGCACGCATCACGGTGCAGCGCGCACTCGGGGAAACGCTGTGATCCGCCGGCTGATCGCGCTGCTCATTCTGCTGTGGGGGCTGGGTTTCGCCGTCTTCGCGCTCACCCTGCCGCGCCCGATCGGGGACCGGCAGACCGATGCGATCGTGGTGCTGACCGGCGGCGCCGGCCGGCTCGATCGCGGCATCGACCTGCTCGCGCGGCATCAGGCGCAGCGGCTGTTCGTTTCCGGCACCGATCGCACCGTGCGCAAGAAGGAGTTGGCAGTACGCACCAACCGACCGGTGGCGCTGTTCGATTGCTGCGTCGATCTGGGCAAGGAGTCGGTCGATACCCGCTCCAACGCGACCGAGACCGCCCGGTGGCTGGAGGCGCATCATTATCGCAGCGTCCGCCTGATCACGACCGACTGGCACATGCCCCGCGCCCACTCCGACCTGAACCGCGCGCTCAAGGATTATGACGTCACCGTCGTGCCGGACGCGATCCGCAGCCAGCCGGGCTTCATGACCTTGTTCACCGAGTATAACAAATATGTGCTGCGCCTCGTCGCGGCACCCTTCGGCTACTGATCGATGACCCTGCTGCGCTCGCTGCTCTTCGCGTTCCTTTTCTACGCACTGACCACGCTGATGGTGTTTCCGGGGCTGCTGGTAGCTCTCGCGAGCCGGCGCGCCATATCCTCCTACGCGCGCGCCTGGGGCCGGATGTATCTGTGGCTGGCGCGGGTCGTGCTGGGCGTACGGATGCGGATCGAGGGCCAGGTGCCCGCGACGGCAGTGCTGGTCGCCGCCAAGCACGAATCCGCCTACGAGACGCTGGCGCTGCTGGCGCTGATCGACGATCCGATCATCGTGCTGAAGCGCGAACTGGCGGACATCCCGCTGTTCGGACGCCTCACGCGGCGCCACGGCGTCATCCCGGTCGATCGCACGGCGAGCGCCGGCGCGCTGCGCGCCATGCTGCAGGCGGCGGACGAAGCCAAGGCGCAGCACCGCGCCGTGCTGATCTTCCCCGAGGGAACGCGGGTGCCGCACGGGCGTGCGCCCAGGCTGCAGGCAGGCTTCGCGGGCCTCTACGGGCGCCTGGCGATGCCGGTGGTGCCCGTCGCGACCGATGCCGGTATCGCCTGGCCACGCGGTCTGGTGAAGCGGCCGGGCGTGGTGACGCTCCGCTTCGGCGAGACGATCCCCACGGGTCTCCCGCGCAAGGAAATAGAGGGGGCCGTCCACAGCGCGATCAACGCGCTGAACGACTGATCCTCAGTGCTTGCGTCCGAAATCGGGCGCGGGATCGTCCTGCCCCTGCTCGACGATCGAGCGGCG
>BACX01000043.1 GCA_000333335.1 Sphingomonas-like bacterium B12
CTGCCCCCGGAATGACGGTGAGGATGTTGGCGCCGAGGGCTGGAATTCGGTCGTGCACCGATTGCGTGGCGCCCTTGCCCAGCGTCACCATTGTCACCACCGCGAACACGCCGATGACAATGCCCAGCACGGTGAGGAAGGAGCGCAGGGATGTGACGACGGATCGCGCGCAAAGCGAGCAATGCGGTGGTGCCCAGCAGCCGCATCGACGAAGCCTGACGGGGGGGCGGCGGCGCGAGATCGAGATCGGTCACGCCGCCCTCCTCTCGATCGTCTCGACCAGTCCGTCGCGGAAATGGACGATGGTGCGCGCATAGGCCGCCATGTCGGGCTCGTGCGTGACCATCAGTACGGTGATGCCGCTCGTGCGGTTGAGGTCGGTCAGCAGCTCCATGATCTCGATCGAGCGTTCCGAATCGAGATTGCCGGTCGGCTCGTCGGCGAGCAGGACGTCGGGATGGGTGACGATCGCGCGGGCGATCGCGACGCGCTGCTGCTGGCCGCCGGAAAGTTCGGCGGGCGTGTGCTTCGCCCAGTCGGCCAGCCCCACCTTGTCGAGCGCCGCCATCGCCGCCTCGCGCCGCGTCCAGCGATCCTCGCCGCGATAGAGCAGGGGCAGCTCGACATTCTCCAGCGCGGTGGTGCGCGCCAGCAGGTTGAAGCCCTGGAAGACGAAGCCGAGATAGCGGCGACGCAGCAAGGCGCGCTGATCCCGCCCCAGGCTTTCGACATGGTGGCCGCGAAACAGGAAGCTGCCCGAGGACGGCACGTCGAGGCAGCCGAGGATGTTCATCGTCGTCGACTTGCCCGATCCGGACGGCCCCATCACCGCCATGAAGTCGCCCGCCTCGATGTCGAGGTCGACGCCCTTCAGCGCCTGGAACGCCGCCGCCCCCGCGCCGAAGCGCTTGGTGACGCCGATCAGCCGGATCAGCGGCTCTGCCACCGGATCACTTGGCCTTCTGGTTCTGGGCGAGGCGGCCGGTGATCACCTGCATGCCGGGCTTCACGTCCGGGCCGGAGATGGCGGTGAGCGTGCCGTTGGTCGAACCGACGACGACATTCACCGCCTTGGGATCGCCCTTGCTGTCCAGCACATAGACGGTCTGGCGGCTGCCACGGCCGATATCCGCCTTCTTCTCCTGCCCAGCAACGCCGAAGCCGCCCTTGCCTTCCTGCGGGCCTGAAAGGATGCCGCCACCGTTGGACTTCCACCCGTCGGGCGTGAAGCGCAGCGCGGCATTGGGCACCAGCAGCTTGCCGTGCTGGACAGAGGCGAGGATCGAGGCGGTCGCGGTCATCCCCGGCCGCAGCGCGAGATCCGGGTTCCGGACGCTGAGCGAGGCCGTGTAGGCGATGACGTTGGTGGTCGATGCGGTCGAATTGCCGGCGCTGTTCACCGTCGGCGTGGCATTGGCGCCGAGATCGATGCGCGTCACCTGACCTGCGAAGCTGCGCCCCGGATAGGCATCGACCGAGAAGTTCGCACCGTCACCGACCTGCACTTCGCCGACATCCGCTTCGTCCACCTTCACGTCGAGCTTCATCTGCGTGAGATCCTCGGCGATCGTGAACAGGGTCGCGACGTTGAACTGCGCCGCCACGGTCTGACCCGGCTCGACCTGGCGGGAGAGCACGACGCCGTCGACCGGCGAATAGATCGTCGCCTTGGAAAGGCTTGTCTGGTTGGTCGAAACGTTGGCGCGCGCCTGCGCCACCGCTGCCTGCGCCGCCTTCAGGTTGGCGACCGCGCGCTCGTAATCGCCCCGCGCGTTATCCAGCTCGGTCGCCGATGGCACCTTGCCGCCGGAGAGGCGCGCGACCTCCTGATAACGTTTCAGCGTCGCGCTCGATTGATCGACGGTCGCCTGGTTCTGCGCCACCGTCGCCTGCGCCGAGAGCAATTGCGCCTGGCTCTGCACCAGCGCGTCCTTGAGGCGCGAGGGATCGAGCTGGGCCAGCGGCTGCCCCTTGGTGACGCGATCGTTGTTCTGCACGAACACGTCGACGACGATGCCCGATTCCTCCGAACCGACGTTGATCTGCTTGGTCGGCGTGAGGTTGCCCGTCGCCGTCACCGATACGGCGAGATCGCCCTGCTTCACCGGCGCGGTGGAATAATGGGTGCGCTCCTTCGCGCTCGACACGCAGCGCACGACCAGCAGCAGCACCAGCACCACCGCGACGCCGATCGCGATGCGGCGGATCAGGCGCCCGCGCGCGTGCGTCGTCTCGATGCCGAGGAAGCTGTCGATGTCGGTGTCGGAGGCCGGTTGGTCCACGTCAGGGTCTTTCGATCGGCTTGGTCTGGTCGGGCGGGATCGGGGCAGGCTCTTCCGCCAGATCGGGGATTTCGATCTGGGCGGGCACGTTGGGCATCGCCGTACCGGGCAGCGGCGCCGCCTGCCAGCCGCCGCCGAGCGCCTTGTAGAGCTGGACGAGTGCCGTGGCACGATCGGCGCGCGCCTGCGCGAGGCTGTCCTGGCTGGACAGCAGGGTGCGCTGCGAATCGAGCAGGGTCTGGAAATCGATCAGCCCGGCGCGATACTGGCTCTGCGCGAAGACGAGCGCGTTGCGGCTATCGTCCACCGCCGCGCCGAGCGTCACCACGCGGCGACGGCTGTTGGCGAGCGAGACCAGTGCATTCTCGACGTCCGAAAGCGCGGTCAGCACCGCCTTGTGGTAATTGGCGAGCGCGAGGTCGGCGCCGCCGCGCGCATTCTCGATCTGCGCGCGAATCGCGCCGCCATGGAAGATCGGCGCCGACACCGAGGCGAGCAGGGTGCCGGTGAGAAAGGTGCCGATATCGCCGATCGCCGTGCCATTGCCGCCGAGCGAGCCGGAGAGCTTGAGCGTCGGATAAAGCTGCGCCTTGGCGACGCCGATCCGCGCGGTGGCGGCGGCCAGCGCGCGCTCGGCCGACCGCACGTCGGGGCGCTGCGCCATCACCGCGACCGGTATGTCGGCACCGAGCGCGCGATCGGCGATCGGCACCGGGCGCGGCGGATCGAAAGCGGCGTTGAGGCTGCCCGGCGCTTGCCCGGTCAGGATCGCCAGTGCGTTGAGCGACTGGGCGAGGCTGGTTTCCAGCGCCGGGATGGTCGCCGCCGTCGTCTCCTGCTGCGCCTTCGCCTGCGCGAGATCGAGGCTGGAGACGAGACCGGCCTTCACCCGCCAGCCGACCAGCTGGACGGTCTCGTCCTGGCTCTTGAGGTTGGACCGCGCGATGGCGAGCCGTTCCTGCGCCGATCGCGCGTCGATATAATCGAGCGCCACCTCGGCCACGATCGAGCGCTGGGTATCGCGCAACGTCTCGGCCGCGCTCGCATAATCGCCGCGTGCCGCCTGGATCGATCGCCGCACCCCGCCGAACAGATCCACCTCATAGGCGGCGTCGAGCGAGCCGGAGAATTGGTCGTAGCTCCCCTGCGTCGCGAAGCTGGTGCCTCCGCCACCCCCCGGATTGGCGATGAAGGTGGTGCTGCCCTTGCCGAGCAGGGCGGTATGCCCCCCCGTCCCGCCGATATCGAGGGTTGGGAACAGCGAGGCGCGCGCATTCTTGTATTGCGCACGCGCCTGGCGGAGCTGGGCACCTGCCGCCTCGATATCCGGGTTCGCGGCCAGCGCCTTGTCCACCAGATTGCCGAGCAGCGGATCGCCCAGCGCCGCCCACCAGCTGCCGAGCTCCTGCACGCTCGGCGCATCGGCGCCCGGCGCGATGTCGGAGGAAAACTGGTTCGGAACGCCCATCCGCGCCGCGCTCGGCGGCCGGTAGTTCGGCCCCACCATGCATCCCGCCAGCATGAGCGAACCCGTCGCCACGGCCATGATCGCCGTGACGCCCCTGCGCTCGCCCCCGTTTCCGATAGTGCCGGCCGCCATGTCGGCTCGATAAACTCCATACTGCCCGAAGGCCCTTGATAGCCTCCGATATCGCAGTTGCGAAAGCCTTGTTCGTCCGGCTTTTTACTTCTGCTGTCGCCTCACCCGGCAATCGACGCCCCGCAAACCGCCGCGAAGCGTCCGAAACGGAGCCAATATCGTGGCGCGTACACCCTTCCTTAGCGCTCTTTAAACAAAGGTCGTCCGCCGATATCCGATCCAGACCTT
>BACX01000042.1 GCA_000333335.1 Sphingomonas-like bacterium B12
CGATCGAGCTGATCCGCGGCCTCCCACCTCGGACGAGACGGTGGCTCGGGTCGAGACCTTCGCGAAGAAGCTCGGCAAGGAGGTCGTGCACGCCAACGACGCGCCGGGCTTCATCGTCAACCGCGTGCTGATGCCGCTGATCAACGAGGCGATCTTCGCGCTCGGCGAGGGCGTGGCCAATGTGCGCGACATCGATACCGCCGTCAGCCTCGGCCTCAACCATCCGATGGGTCCGCTGACGCTGGCCGACTTCATCGGGCTCGATACCTGTCTGGAGATCACGCGCGTTCTGTTCGAGGGCACCGGCGACCCCAAGTTCCGCCCGGCACCGCTGCTGGTCAAATATGTCGAGGCCGGCTGGTACGGCCGCAAGACCAAGCGCGGCTTCTACGATTATTCGGGCGCCGAGCCGGTGCCGACGCGATGAGGGCGCTTCTCCTGCTGTCGGCGCTGCTCGCCACGGCACCCGCCGTCGCCGAGGTCGCACCCGGCTCCGCCAAGAACATCGCGACCGGACTGACCGGCGCCTATGCCGACAATCCGTTCGCGAAGATTCTCGCGGGCAAGTTGCCGGCGACGAAGGTCTATGAGGATCGCACCGTCCTCGCCTTCATGAACATCCACCCGCTGTCGACCGGCGACCTGCTGGTGATCCCCAAGGGGCATTACCGCAACCTGATCGACATCCCCACGCCGGTGCTCGACCATCTGATGCACGTGACGCAGCGACTCGCGAAGGCGCAGATGCGCGCTTTGAGGCCCGACGGCATCTTCATCCGCCAGAATAGCGGCGAGGCTGCCGGCCAGACGGTGTTTCATTTTCACATGCACGTCACCCCGCAGTGGACCAACGTGCCGTTGGCGAAGACGAGCTACGGGCAGAAGCCCGAAGATCCCCACAAGCTCGCCGCGATCGCCGCCAGAATCCACGCGGCGATGCGCTGAACGGGATCGCTGGCGCCGTTCTTCGTCTGTGTTATGTTCCGGCTTCTCGAACAGGAGGGACGGCCGTGAACAGGTATCTCGCAGGGGCAGGTGCGATCGTCGTAGCGCTGGGCATCGGGGCGTCGGCGCATGCCGCCAACGACGTGATGAAGGAATGTGGCGCCAAATATCAGGCGGCCAAGGCCGGCAACACGCTGGGCGGCAAGAACTGGGCGCAGTTCCTCGCGGCGTGTCGGGGTGGAACGGCGGCACCCGCCACGCCCGTTGCCGCGGCGAAGCCCGTCGCGATGCCGACGCCGGCCGTGAAGCCCGTAGCGGCGGCCAAGCCCGCCTCGCATCTTCCCGGCGCGCAGAGCCCGGCAATGCAGGCGATGCACGATCGCCAGCGCAAGTGCGGCCAGATGTGGTCGGCCGACAAGGCGGCAGGCAAGATCCCCGCCGGGCAGAAGTGGCCGCAATATTGGAGCGCCTGCAACACCAAGCTGAAGGGCTGAGGCCGCCTCAGCCGAAGCGGAGCGTGAGCGTCCCGCCGATCGGCGTGGCGCTCCACGCTTCGCCCAAGGTGCGCATCTCGGCGCGGATCGCCTCGATCGTCGCCGCGTCGAGCGGCAGCGCCGGGCAGAGGCGTGCCTCGCAGGTGAGCCGGTAGAGGTCGATCATCGCATCCGGCGTCGATCCGCCGCCCGACCAGGCATCGCCCTGCACCACCTCGACCAGCCGCTCGACCCCGTCGCTCTCCGCCTCGGCCTGCATGGTGAAGGCGGCGTCCTCGCCCGCCGCCACGCGACCGAGGAAGCCCCACGCGGTCAGCACATTCTCGACCGCATAATGGACCATGTCGTGCGGGATGATGCCCTGCTTGGGGCAGTCGATCCGCTCCTCACCGCCATCGGCGCGGCGTATGTCGAGGCGATCATATTTCCCCGCCCCCTTGGTGAAGGCGAGGACGAGCGTCACGACAGCAGCAGCCCGGCGAACGCCGCCGACATCAGGTTGGCAAGGCTGCCCGAAAGGAGCGCGCGCAGGCCCAGCTTGGCGATGGTCGGCCGCTGGTTGGGGGCGAGGTTGCCGGTCACCGCCATCTGGATCGCGATCGAGGAGAAATTGGCGAAGCCGCACAGCGCGAAGGTCACCACCGCTACCGTGTGCGGCGAAAGCTGCGCGTCCTTGCCGAGCGAGATGTAGGCGACGAATTCGTTGAGCACGATCTTCTCGCCGAACAGCCCGCCCGCGATCCCCGCCTCGTGCCACGGCACGTTGAGCAGGAACATGACCGGTGCGAAGACGTAGCCGAGTAGCCGCTGGAAGGTCAGGTCGTCGATGCCGAACCAGTGTCCGACTCCGGTGAGCAGCCCGTTGGCGAGCGCCACCAGCGCCACGAACGCCAGCACCATCGCGCCGACCGCGACGGCGAGGCGCACACCGGTCTGCGCGCCCTGAGCGGCGGCCATGATGATGTTGGCGGGCTTCTCCTCGTCATGCGTAGCCTCGGCGATCACGACATCCTCGTTGGCGATGTCGGTTTCCGCCGCCGTCCTGGGGTCCGGCATGATGATCTTGGCCATCAGCAGTCCGCCCGGCGCCGACATGAAGCTCGCGGCGAGCAGATAGTCGATCTTGATCCCCATCGAGGCATAGGCCGCGAGGATGGTTCCGGCGACGCCCGCCATGCCGCTGGTCATCACCGCGAACACCTGCGGTTGCGACAGCCCCGCCAGGTAGGGACGGATGACGAGCGGCGATTCGCTCTGCCCGACGAAGATGTTGGCGGCGGCGCAGAGCGATTCCACCTTGGAGACGCCGATCACCTTCTCGATCCCGCCGCCGATCCAGCGCACGATCAGCTGCATGATGCCGACATGGTAGAGGATCGAGACCAAGGCCGCGAAGAAGATGATCACCGGCAGCGCCTGGATCGCGAACATCTGGCCGAGCGGATCGGTGGCGAGCTTGCCGAACAGGAATTGCGTGCCGGCATTGGCGTAGCCGAGCAGATCGGACACGCCGCCCGACAGCCACGCCAGCACCATGCGCCCCGCCGGCACGTAGAGCACCAGCACCGCGATCGCCGCCTGCAACGCGAAGGCGGCGCCGACCACGCGCGGGCGGATCGCGCGGCGGTCGGCCGAGAAGGCGTAGGCGATCAGCAGGATCACGACGATGCCGGCGATGCCGGTCAGGATCTTGGTCATAAGCGGGCGGGAAATCCCTCGAAGCACACTGCCCGCGACCATACACGGGCCGGCGCGCTCTTCCAGCCGCCATTCAACAGGCGTTCAGGTGGATGGGACAGGATGGCGACAGCATTCGTCGATAATCCCGGAGGGAAAGGTTCCGATGCATCCGAAGCCCGTTCTCATGATCGCCGGCCTGATGGCCGCCGCCGGCGTCACAGCCGCGGTCGCCGCCGATCGCCAGGAAGCCCATGTCGTGCCGATGCATGTGATGAATGTTCACATGCCGGATGGCTCGATCCAGCAGGTCCGCTACACCGGCGACATCGCGCCGCGCGTGGTGGCGATGCCGGTCGCGGCGGTCGATCCGATGATGGCCGCGTTCGGCCCGGATTCGCCCTTCGCGATGATGGACCGCATCTCGGCGCAGATGGATGCCCAGATGGCGGGCATGATGCACCAGGCGGCGATGATGCAGAGCATGACGCCGGAGCAGCTCCAGCAGGCCGCGATGCGGAGCGGCGGTGGGGCGGGCACGACCAGCTTCACGATGGTATCCAGCACCGGCGCCGACGGGCAGGTGTGCAGCCAGAGCGTGCGTACCGTCTCGCTCGGCGACGGCAAGGCACCGCAGATCCAGCGCACCTCCAGCGGAGATTGCGGCTCGGCGGTGGGCAGGCCGCAGGGCCTCACCCCCACCGCCGCGCCGGCCACCCAGGCCGCGCCGGTCGCGACGCCGGCCGTGCTGCCCGCCGCCAAGGCCCCGCAGCCGAAGCCGGACCACAACACCATCTGATTTTCGCTCCCGGGGAGGGAGAAGGCCGGGCGCACGATGCGTCCGGCCTTTTTCTGTGCGGAGAAACCGGATAGCAGGGCGCATGTCCACAGAGCCGGTCGCGCCCGCCTTTCCCCGATCCCTGTTCCTCTTCTCTCTGCTGTACGGCGGGATGGTCTGCATGGCGGGCGTGCTCGGCGTGAAGCAAGTCGCGCTCGGGCCGCTGGCGGTGGAGGCGGGGATCTTCGCCTTCCTGCTGCTCGTCGCGATGGGCAGCGCGGTGGCCGAGCTGCACGGCAAGCCGACCGCCGACGGGCTGGTGCGGCTGGGCTTCGTGCCGCTGATCACCTCCGCTGTGCTGATCCAGGTGGTGCTCCACCTGCCGACCGATCCGGGCATGTACCCGCCCGCCGTCTCGGCCTTCCCGATCGTCGTCGGCCAGGGCGCGCGGATGATGATCGCAGGGCTGATCTCCTACGGTACGTCGCAGACGCTCAACGTGCTGGTGTTTTCCCGACTCTCGCAGGGCGAGGGCAAGAAGGTGTGGCTGCGCGGCATGATCGCCAGCGTGATCAGCCAGATCGTCGATACGGTGCTGTTCATCACCATCTCCTTCCTGGGCGAGCGGCCGATCCTCGGGCTGATGGGCGGGCAGATGCTCACCAAGGTGGTGCTGTCGATCGTGCTGATCCCCTGGCTGATCACCGGCCTCGTCAGGCTGGGTCGCTGGCTCGACGAGCCGAGGGCCGCTTAAGCGAAACGATTATGTCATCGATCCGTCGTCTCCGGCATCCCTCGGTGCCGGAGGTGACCTATGGACGTTTCGGTTTCCGCCCGCGTGTCGGGCAGCGTTTCGAACGGGGCGACGCATGCCGACGCCTATGGCCGCGCCAGTCTGTCGGTTGGCGACGGGGGAGAGATCAATGCTCTGCAGGCGCGTGCCGCGGCCGGCCAGCTCTCGCCGGTGGAGCAGGGTACGCTAGCCCGACTGATGGATCGCGCCGGTGGCGGCACCGCCGCCGGAACCGCATCGGCCAAGGCGCCCAAGGCCCACAGCGGCGCCAAGACGGCCGCCGACTTCACCGTCACCGGCGGCAACAAGCAGGACAAGGCCGATCTCAACGCGGCGCTCAAATATCTCCAGCAGACCGATTCGAGCGGCAAGGCGGTCTCGCCGACCGCGACCAAGCTCATCGCCAAGATGAAGGAGGGCGCGACCATCCACATCATCCACGACGGCAACGACAGCTACGAGCCGAGCACCGGCGTGCTGAACTGGGATCCGAAATCCGGCCTGAAGGTGACGAGCGGTGAGGGCATCCAGTCGGCCGCGCTCGGCCTCGCGCACGAAATGGATCACGAGGTGAACGGCACGGTCGGCAAACCCACCGGCGACGGCTACCAGAACACCGAGGAGAAGCGCGTCATCACCGGCTCCGAGACGACGATCGCACACGATCTCGGTGAGCCGACCCGCAAGGACCATTATGGCTCGACCGTGGTGATGACGACCGCCAATGCCCATACCGAGGTGAAGAGCGGGAAGATCGTCGACGGGGCGATCGCCGCCAGCGCCACGACGAGGCACTGATCCGGCACGGTGGTTGGCAGGCGGCGACATGGCGTCTAGCCTTGGCGGCATGACACGAGGCGCGATCCTGACGGCTCTGGCCCTTGCCGCCGCTGCGGCAGGCGCCGGGTGCTCGGCCGCCTCTCCGGCAACGAAAGGAGCAGCTATGGGCGCCCAGGCCAGACTGAAGGCGTGCGAGGCGACTTCGGCGACGCTCAACCTCGTCGACGAGGCGCTGCTCACGCGCACCGCTATCACGCCGGCAACGATCGATTCGGTGGCCGCGCCCGTGACGATCCCGGCCGGCGACCCGCGCCTCGCGAAGCTGACGGCGGCGCTGCGAGGTGTCGCGCTGGAACCAGCGAAGCTACCGCAGTTCGAGCTGAAGCTGCGCGTGACGGTCGCATGTGCCGACGGCAGCACGCTGACCCTGCTCGGCTCACCAACCGGTCAGGACGGGCGGATCGACCTCAGCGTTGATGGCGAGGCCGCCAGTACGCACACGCCGCTTCGCAAGGAACTCGAAGCGCTGGCCAGATAGGCTCAGCGGCTCGGCGCCTCCCCACGGCGCAAGGCATCGGCCAATGCCAAAGGATCGACACACCGTGCCCGCAGATCGGCGAGGCTTTCGCTCCCCCGTCGCTTGGCGAGACGCGCACCGGTCGCATCCAGCAACAGCGGATGATGATGGTAACGCGGTGTCGGCAGGCCCAGCAGCGCCTGCAGCAGCCGGTGAATATGCGTCGCCTCGAACAGATCGGCACCACGCACCACGTCGGTGACGCGTTGCCAGGCATCGTCCACCGTCACCGCCAGGTGATAAGAGGCCGGCGCATCTTTGCGCGCGAGCACAACGTCGCCGAAGCGCATCGGGTCGGCCGCGATCTCGCCCGCCGCCCCGTCATGCCAGTGGAGCGAGCCGGTCCGCGCCACCGCCCGGTCCATCGCGATCCGCCAAGCGTGCGGCTCGCGCTCCATCCGCACCGTGCGTTCCGCCGGATCGAGCGCGCGGCAGGTGCCGGGATAGACCGCCCCCTCCGGCCCGTGCGGCGCGCTCGCCGCCTGTGCGATGTCGGCCCGCGTGCAGAAGCAGGGGTAGAGCAGCCCGCCCGCCCCCAACGCCCCCAGCGCACCGCGATAGGCATCGAGCCGCGACGACTGGCGGACGACATCCCCGTCCCAGTTCAGCCCCAGCCAGCGCAGATCCTCCTCGATCCCGGCGACAAATTCGGGGCGGGAACGGCCGGCATCGATATCCTCGATCCTGAGCAGGAAGTGACCGCCCGCACGCCTCGCGAAATCATGCGCCCGGATCGCCGAATAAGCGTGGCCCGGATGCAATCGTCCGGTCGGGCTCGGCGCGAACCGGGTGACGACAGCGGCAACAGTTGTGGATATCATCAAACCGGCCCTTGACCGCGAGTCGCGGCTGTTGTGTCATGGGCTCGTCACCAAGATCGGGCATCCGATCGGCTGACAAGACGACGCTGCCTTACCGGCATCGCGTCCTGAGTGCGACAGGGCCTGGAACCGGCAAGGCGGCGACGCCGAGCGGAGGTTCATGTCGTCCCATGTATCATCCCGACCTTATCCGACATCCCGACGGGTGCCCCACCCTCGTGCTGAACGCGGACTATACCCCGCTCAGCTATTATCCCCTCTCTCTCTGGCCGTGGCAGACCGCGATCAAGGCCGTGTTCCTGGAGCGGGTAGACATCGTCTCGCATTATGAGCGCGAGGTGCACAGCCCGAGTTTCACCATGAAGCTGCCCTCGGTGATCGCGCTGCGCCAGTTCGTGAAGCCGTCGGCCTTTCCGGCTTTCACCCGCTTCAACCTGTTCCTGCGGGACAGCTTCGAGTGCCAATATTGCGGCAGTCGCCACGATCTCACCTTCGATCACGTCATCCCCCGCGCGCAAGGCGGGCGGACGACGTGGGAGAATGTCTCCACCGCCTGCGCTCCGTGCAACCTGCGCAAGGGCGGCCGCACGCCCCGGCAGGCGCACATGGCGCTGACGCAGGAGCCACACCGGCCCACCAGCTGGGCGCTGCAGGAGAATGGCCGTCGCTTCCCGCCCAATTACCTCCACGATAGCTGGCGGGACTGGCTCTATTGGGATGTGCCGCTGGAGGCCTGATCCGCGCACGAAACTGACAGCGCAGGACAGGATATACGAAACGAAGCATTGACGTCGCGGTCGCTGCGATGCAGCACCCGCCCATGGCCAGCGCACCCCCGATCACGCAGAACCCCGACGTCCGCTTTCTCGGCAAGCTGCTGGGGGATGTGATCCGGGCCTATGGCGGCGAGCAGCTGTTCCGGCGGATCGAATATATCCGCTCGGTCTCGGTCGATCGCGCGCGCGGCATCGCCGGCGCGGACGCGATCGACGCGGGACTGGAGGCGCTGAACCTCGACGACACGCTCGCCTTCGTACGCGGCTTCATGCTCTTCTCGATGCTCGCCAATCTTGCGGAGGACCGGCAGGGCATCGCCGCGGAACCCGATGCCGACATGGCCCATGCGCTCGATCGGCTGGCCAAGCAGGGCATCGGCAAGGACAAGGTGCTGGATCTGCTGGAGCGGGCGCTGGTCGTCCCCGTGCTCACCGCACACCCGACCGAAGTGCGGCGCAAGAGCATGATCGATCACCGCAACCGCATCGCCGAGCTGATGCTCCAGCGCGATACGGGTGCGGAGGAAACGCAGGACGGCGATCTGATCGAGGAGGCGATCGTCCGCCAGATCGCCCTGCTCTGGCAGACGCGCGCCCTGCGGCGCGAGCGCCTCTACGTGGCCGACGAGATCGATACCGCGCTCGCCTACCTGCGCGACGTGCTCCTGCCGACGCTGCCCGCCCTCTATGCGCGCTGGGACCGGGCGCTGGGGCATCGATCGCCGAGCTTCCTCAGGCTCGGCAACTGGATCGGCGGAGACCGGGACGGCAACCCCAACGTCAAGGCCGATTCGCTGCGCCTCGTGCTCGCCAAGTCTGCGGCGGCGGTGCTGGGCTATTATCTCGCCGCGATCCACGAACTGGGCGCCGAGCTGTCGATCTCGACCGAGCTGGCGCCGCACGACACGGCACTGGATACTCTGGCCGAAGAGGCGCACGATCCCGGCCGCAACCGCGACGACGAACCCTATCGCCGCGCACTGACCGGCATCTACGCCCGCCTTGCCGCGACCTACGAGACCATCGTCGGCCACGCCCCGCCGCTACCGGCGCGCGTGACGGCAGAGGCCTATCCCGATCCGCAGGCCCTGCGCCACGATCTCGCGACGCTGGCGCATGCGCTCGGCGAACAGGGTGGCGACAGCCTGCGCAGCGGCGGAGCGCTCGGCCGGCTGATCCGCGCGATCGACACGTTCGGCTTCCACCTCGCCACGCTCGACCTGCGTCAGAATGCCGACGTGCACGAGCGTGTCGTCGCCGAACTGCTCAAGGTCGCCGGCGTCGAGGCGGATTATCTGGAGCTGGACGAAAAGGCGCGCATCGCGGTCCTCCGCCGCGAGCTGGCGCACGGCCGCCCGCTGTCGAGCGACTGGGGCGATTATTCGGACGAGACGAAGACCGAACTCGCCATCCTGCGCGCGGCGGCCGAGGCGCACCGGCTGTACGGGCCGGGCTGCATCCGCATCTACAACATCTCCAAGTCCGAAAGCGTGTCGGACATGCTGGAGGTGAACACTCTGCTGAAGGAAGTCGGCCTCTATCGCCCGGCCACCGAGGAGGGCGGCGCCCCGCATGCGGCGATCATGGCGGTGCCGCTGTTCGAGACGATCGGCGACCTCGAAAACGCGCCCGAGGTGATGACCGACTGGTTCGCACTGCCCGAGATCGCGGCGCTGGCCAAGGCGCGCGGCCATCAGGAGGTGATGGTCGGCTATTCGGATTCGAACAAGGATGGCGGTTACCTCACCTCGGTCTGGTCGTTGCACCAGGCGAGCCGCATCCTCGCACCCGTATTCGACAAGGCCGGCGTCGCCATGCAGCTCTTCCACGGGCGCGGCGGGGCCGTCGGGCGCGGCGGCGGATCGTCCTTCGCGGCGATTCTCGCACAGCCGCCCGGCACCGTGCAGGGCCGCATCCGCATCACCGAGCAGGGTGAGGTCATCGCCGCCAAATACGGCACGCGGGAAAGCGCCACCAACAATCTGGAAGCGATGGCGTCGGCCACCCTGCTCGCCAGTCTCGAACAGTCCAAGCTGTCGGCCAAGGATTATGACCGCTTCGCCACCGCCATGGCGCAGATTTCGGATACGGCGTTCCACGCCTATCGCGATCTCGTCTATGGGGACGATGCCTTCCGCACCTTCTTCCGCCAGATCACGCCGCTGACCGAGATCGCCGGCCTCAAGATCGGATCGCGCCCGGCCAGCCGCACCAAGAGCGACCGGATCGAGGATCTGCGCGCGATCCCGTGGGTCTTCTCGTGGGCGCAGGCGCGAATCATGCTGCCGGGCTGGTACGGCGTGGGCGCGGGTCTCTCTGGCTTCGGCGACATGGGCCTGCTGCGCGAGATGCTGGAGGCCTGGCCCTTCCTCGCCGCCACCCTCGCCAACATGGAGATGGTGCTGGCGAAATCGGACATGAAGATCGCCGCCCATTATCTGCCGCTCGTCGAGGACAAGGCGATGGGCGACATGTTCTTCGGCCGCATCCGCGACGGCTGGCAGCAGACCCACGATTGCCTGCTCTCGGTCACCCGCCAGACGCGGTTGCTGGAGAAGCATCCGTCGCTCGACACCTCGATCCGGCTGCGCCTGCCCTATATCGAGCCGCTCAACCTGCTTCAGGTCGAGCTGTTGAAGCGTCACCGCGCTGGCGAGGAGGATGCGCGGATCAAGGAAGGCATCGAGCTTTCGATCAACGCCATCGCCACGGCCTTGCGCAACAGCGGCTGATCGGGCAAACGGCATCCGTTCCTGGGGAGTAGCCACCCGCGCGTACCGGCGGGGCCTTCGCCAACATACTCGGCGCCATTTCGGTGGGCCGTGGCGAAGGCAGCGGAGAGTGATCCGCCCGGCAAGACCACGACGCTGCGCCTTCCGCTGTGGCCGGGAGGGTGCCAAGCGTCGTCGTCTGCCCTCGGCCCCGGATATTGGACGCATGGCTGGAATGTTGACGCTCGGGGCGCTTGGCCTAGGCCTGTCGGTCGATGCGTTCGCCGCCTCTGTCGGCAAGGGCGCGTCGATGGGGACGCCGCGCTGGCGAGACGCGATCCGCATCGGCGCGGTGTTCGGTATCTTCGAGGCGCTGATGCCCTGCATCGGCTGGCTGATCGGCAAGGCGGTAGCGACCTGGTTTTCCGCTTATGGCGGCTGGATCGCCTTCATCCTGCTGGTCGGTGTCGGCGGGCACATGATGTGGGAAGCGTGGCACGGCGATCTCGCGGGGGCGCATGACACGGAAGAGACGAAGCCAGCCATGGGCATGTTCTCCGTCGCGCTCACCGCCGTCGCCACCTCGATCGATGCACTGGCGGTGGGCGTCAGCCTCGCGGTGATGGGCGTACCGCTGCTCGCGGCCTGCATCGTGATCGGCGGCGTCACCACGATCATCGCCAGTTCCGGCGTGATGATCGGCAAGCATGCCGGCCTCTGGCTCGGTCGCTATGCCGAAATCATGGGCGGCGCGGTGCTCATCCTGATTGGCGCGGCGATCCCCGTGCAGCAATGGCTGATGGGCGGCTAAGCCGCAGCCGGCAGGTCCACCGTCACCGCCAGCCCGCCGCCGGCGCGATTCTCGGCCCGAATGGAGCCGCCATGCGCCTGCGCGATCGAGCGTGCGATGGCGAGGCCGAGGCCGAGGCCGCCGGTCGAGCGGCTGCGCGAAGGCTCGTGCCGCTCGAACGGTTCGAACATGCGGTCGAGCTCGTCGTCGGGGATACCCGGACCGCGATCGGCGACGATCAGGCGCGCCCGGTCGATATCGTGCTGGATGCTGAGTTCGGCGGCGCCGGCATATTTCACCGCATTGTCGATGAGGTTCTGGATCAGCCGTTCGAGCGCGGAACGATCGCCGTTCACCACGGCGCGCTCGATCTCCATCACCGAAACGGGCGATCCGGTGTCGCTCGCCTGCCCCGCCAGCCGGCGACCGAGCGCCGCGAGATCGACCGGATGGCGTTCGCCCGTCCCTGCGTCGCCGCGCAGGAAGCCGATCGTCGCCGCCACCATCTCGCGCATCTGCTCGATATCGGCCTGCACCGGCCCCCGGATCTTCTCCGGCGCCGCCTCGATGCGGAAGGCGATGCGGGCGAGCGGCGTGCGCAGATCGTGCGCGATCGCCCCGATCATCGCCGCGCGCTCACGCAGGTTGACGCGCAGGCGGCCGTGCATCGCGTTGAGCGCCTGCGCCGCCACCTCCAGCTCGCGCGGCCCTTCCACGGGCACCGGCGGCGCGTCACGATCATGGTCGAGCCGCTCGACAGCCTCCGCGAAGCGCCGGATCGGACGGGTCAGCCGGCGCGCGAACACCCAGGCGAAGGGCACCATGAAGAGCGCGGACAGACCGAACCAGATCGCGGTGCGCTGCTGCCATACCGATATGTGCGACGGCGGCGGCGTGCGCAGCACCCGCCATCCGCCGGCAGGATCGCGCTCGGCCGCGACGACGGTGTTGAAGAAATACGGCTGGCCGTGGCGGATCGGCACCGCGCTCGATCCGGGTTGCCGGGTGAAGGGAAAAACTTCCGACTGGTCGGCCTGGAAATACAGCCGCAGATCGTCGATCGGCCGCTGGAGCTGGTTCGCCAGTCGCCGCGTGATGCGCGGATCGGAAATCATCCCGTCCTCGGCCAGCGGCGGCGCATCGGCCCGATGGACGATCAGCTTCGTGTCCGATCCCGGCTCCAGCGCCAGCCGCTCAGCGATCTCGGTCATGGTGTAGAAATCGGGCCGGGGGGCCGGCAAATAGATGATCAGCAGCACCGAGACGAGCAGCGCCATCGCCAGCCCACCCAGCTGCAGGATCAGGGTTTGCCAGAACAGGGGCAGCGAGCGGAAGCGCATCAGCCCTCTTCGGGCTTGAGCGACAGCATATAGCCTTCGTTGCGGATCGTGCGGATCGGATCGCCCGGCCCCAGCTTCTTGCGCAGGCGGCTGATCGTCACGTCGATCGCGCGATCGAACACGTCGGCATCCGATCCCTTGGCCAGTTCGATCAGCGTATCGCGGCTGAGCACGCGCTGCGGGCGATCGAGGAAGGCGGTCATCACCCGGAACTCGGCATCGGTCAGCGGCGAGGCCGGATAGCCCTGGCGGAACAGCGTGCGCTCGACCAGATCCAGCGACCAGTCGCCGAAGCGGCGGCGCGGCGTGCCGCCGCCCGCGCCCGGCATGTGCAGCACCTCGTCGCCGCGCGTCGTACGCCGGAGCAGCGCGCGCACGCGGGCCAGCAGCTCGCGCGGGTTGCAGGGCTTGGAGAGATAGTCGTCCGCGCCGACTTCGAGGCCGACGATGCGATCGACATCCTCGCCCATCGCCGACAGCATGATCACCGGCGTGCGATCGCGCCCGCGCATCCGGCGCAGCACGGACAGGCCGTCCTCGCCCGGCATCATCAGATCGAGGATCACGCAATCGTAGCGCTGGCGGGCGAGCGCCGCGTCCATGCTTTCGGCATCGGCGGCGGTCTCGACGTCGATATGGTGGTCGCGAAGGAAGCCGGCGATCAGTTCGCGCAGATCGGCGTCATCGTCGACGACCAGCAGGCGGGGTGGGATGGGATCGTTCATCGCCGCCCCTTATCCTCGCCCAAGCGGCACGCGTCGATATCCATTTGCGCGGGGCTCTTCGCCAGCGTCGCGTAGGTCAGGTAGCCGAGCCCCTGCGTGTCGAGCAGCGGCCAGCGCCGCACCGCAGCCTGATCGAGCTCGAGCCGCGAGACCCCGCGATTGAGATCGGTGTCCGCCGCGACGATCGGCTGCGGGATGTTGAGCGAGGACCAGATGCCCGCGCCATAGGGCGCCTCGTAATCGGCGCGGCGGCGGGCGGCGGCCTTCGCCTGGTGCTTCTGCTCGCGCGTCCTGGGGCGCTTGTCCTGCCCGCGCTGGTAGAGCTTGATCTCCGGCGCGACGACATTTTCGTAGCGGGACATTTCCTCGGGATCGATCTCGCCGGACTTGTCGGCATCGAGGGTCGAGAAGAAACGATCCGAATCCGCGCGATACTCGGCCAGCGTCAGCTTGCCGTCATGATCGGTATCGGCTCGATCGAACCACGCCTTCATCGGATCGGTGAAACCATCGGTGCGGAACGGCTCGCCCATCGGCGCGATATAGGCCTTGGCGAAGGGCGGGCCGCAGCCCTGCGCGCCGTTGACGACGATCGCCGGATTCTCCGGCGCCTGAACGCCCGGCGCGGACGCCTGCAACGCCAGAGCCAGCGCCCAGATCATGCGTGATCCATGCTCATTCGTGGCGAAGCGCGTCGATCGGGTTGAGCGAGGCGGCGCGGCGCGCGGGGAAATAGCCGAACACGACGCCGATCAGCCCGGAGAAGAAGAAGGCCATCAGGTTGGTCCACGGATCGAACACGAACGGCACGTCGATCACCTTGGACAATCCGATCGACGCGAACAGCGCCAGCACCAGCCCGATCAGCCCGCCGAGGCAGGACAGCACCACCGCTTCCACCAGGAATTGCAGCATCACCTCGCGCGCGACCGCGCCGATGGCGAGGCGGATGCCGATCTCACGCGTGCGCTCGGTCACGGAAACCAGCATGATGTTCATGATGCCGATCCCGCCGACCAACAGCGAGATCCCCGCCACCGCGCTGACGATCGCGGTCAGCACGCCGGTAATGCCGGACAGCGTGTCGGCGATCTGCTTGTTGTCGAAGATCATGAAGTCGTCGAGCTTGCCGCCGGTGATGTTGCGCCGTTCCCGCAGCAACGCCGCGATCGCCTCCTGCACGTCGCCACTGTCATAGGCCGGGTCCGCCGAAACGATGATCGCGCGAATATCCTGGTTGCCGGTGAAGCGGCGCTGAACCGCCTTGATCGGCATCACCACCGTATCGTCCTGATCCTGCCCGAAGCCGCCCTGCCCCTTGGCATCGAGCACGCCGATCACCTCGCAGTCGACGCTGCCGAGGCGCAGGCGGGTGCCGACCGGTTGTTCGTGCGGATAGAGATTCGCCTTCACCGTCGAACCGAGCAGGCAGACCGACTTGCCGGCCTCCTCCTCGCTGTCGGAAAAGCGGCGGCCGTCGGTCAGCTTCCAGTTCTGCGCATCGAAATAGGCGTTGATGGTGCCGTTGACGGTGGTCGACCAGTTGGCCGCGTTGTGGACGGCCGCAGCGCTCGCCTGCGCCTGCGGGGCGACCGAGGGACGCCGGTGA
>BACX01000041.1 GCA_000333335.1 Sphingomonas-like bacterium B12
GGCCGACCATCCGGGGGTGGGCCCGATTGGCAAGTGGCCCCCGGCGCCTTTTTCACGCTGATCGACAACGGCCCGCGCCTGATCACGCTGACCCACCACAGCGCCGTCGCCGGCCCCTATCACCGCAACTGGCAGGCGATCCTCGACACCGAGCACGCGTTCCGTGGCACGCCCGATCAGGCGCACGCGATCATGGTGGCGCACCACGCGCAATATCTGCTGCTCTGCCCGCACATGTCGGAGGCGACCATCTATCAGGCCGAGGCGCCGACCGGCTTCTATTCCAAGCTGGAGAGCGGCTGGACGCCGAACTGGCTGGCGCGCCAGCCGCTGCCGGCGAACTCGCCCTATCAGCTCTGGAAGATCACGAACTGATCGCTCAGGCGAAGGAGGCGCGGATGCCGTCCACCACGAACTGCGCCGCCAGCGCCGCCAGCAGCACGCCCAGCAGGCGGGTGATCACCGCCTCCACCTTGTAGCCGAGGATCCGCATCAGCGGTCCGGCGGCGAGCAGCGCGCCCATCATGATGGCGAGGTTCACCGCCATCGCCGCCAGCACGACGGCATGCGCGGTGAGCCCGTGGCTGCGCTGCATCATCAGCATCACCGAGGCGATCGACCCCGGCCCGGCGATCATCGGCATCGCCATCGGGAAGATCGAGATATCCTCATATTGTTCGGGATGCGCGACGATCTCCTCAGCGCGATGCTCGCGGCGCTGCTGGCGCTTCTCGAACACCATCTCCAACGCGATCAGGAACAGCATGATGCCGCCGGCGATGCGGAAGGCGTCGAGACTAATGCCAAGCGTGTGGAGCAGCGGCTCGCCCAGAAGCGCGAAGGCGAGCAGGATCGCGCCCGCCACCAAAGTCGATCGCACCGCCATCTGCGTGCGGTGCGCCATGTCGGTGCCGCGCGTCAGGCCTGCGAAGATCGGCGCGCAGCCGGGCGGATCGATCACCACGAAGAAGGTGACGAACGCCGATATGAAGAGCGCGATCAGATCGCGCCCTTTCCGAGCGCCACATTCTCGCGCCGATAGGCCGAGACGAGCGTGTTGCGGAGCAAGACGGCGATGGTCATCGGCCCGACGCCGCCCGGCACCGGCGTGATCGCGCCCGCGACCTCGGCCGCGCTCGCGAAGTCCACGTCGCCGACCAGTTTGGTGCCGCCCTCGCCGTTGTCGACGCGGTTGATACCGACGTCGATCACGGTCGCGCCCGGCTTGATCCAGTCGCCCTTGATCATCTCGGGCCGGCCGACCGCCGCGACGAGGATGTCCGCACGACGGCAGACGTCGGGCAAGTCTTTCGTGCGCGAGTGCGCGATGGTGACGGTACAGCTCTTCGCGAGCAGCAGCTGCGCCATCGGTTTGCCGACGATGTTCGAGCGGCCGACCACCACCGCGTTCAGCCCGGAAAGATCGCCGAGGCGATCCTCCAGCAGCATGATGCAGCCGAGCGGCGTGCAGGGCACGAAGCCCTCCTGCCCCACCGCGAGGCGACCGGCATTGACGACGTGGAAGCCGTCCACATCCTTGTCCGGATCGATCGTGGCGATCACCTCGCTCTCGTCGAGATGCTTCGGCAGCGGCAACTGGACGAGGATGCCATCCACCGCCGGATCGGCGTTGAGCTGGCGGACCAGCGCGAGCAGCTCGTCCTGCGTCGTCGTGTCGGGCAGGCGGTGCGTGGTGGAGACCATCCCCGCCGCCTCGGTCGCCTTGCCCTTGGAGCGAACATAGACCTGGCTCGCCGGATCCTCGCCGACAATCACCACCGTCAGCCCCGGCTTGCGCCCGGCCGCCGCCTCGAACGCGGGCACCAGCAGCGCCACCCGCTCTCGGAGCGTCGCGGCGAAGGCCTTGCCGTCGATGATGGCGGCACTCACGCCGGCTGGCCCATGATCAGCGGCAGGAACAGGTTGGGCAGCAGGATGCGCTGCAGGATGATGATGATCAGGATCACCACCATCGGCGAGAAATCGAGCCCGCCGAAATCGGGCATGATCCGCCGGATCGGCCGATAGATCGGCGCGGTGATACGATCGAGCGCATAGAGGAACTGTCGCACGAAATCGCTGTGCGTGTTGATCACGTTGAACGCGATCAGCCACGACGCGATCGCCTGGACCATGATGATGTAGAACAGCACCTGCAGCAGGAGCTGGAGGATCTGATAGATCGAGAGCATCCGGGTTCCTCGGAAGTAGGTGCGTCTTATCTAGCTATAGCAGCGGCCGCCGCCAAGCGTCAGCCCGCGCGAACGAGCGTGCCGGCACCCTGGCGGGTGAAGATTTCGAGCAGCATCGCGTGGCGGATGCGCCCGTCGAGGATCACGGCGGCGTCCACCCCGGCCTCGATAGCGTGTACGCAGGTTTCCATCTTCGGGATCATGCCGCCCGAGATGGTGCCGTCCGCCTTGAGCTTCTCGACATCGCCGGGGACGAGATCGGAAAGGAGCTGCTTGTTCTTGTCGAGCACGCCGGCGACATCGGTCAGCAGGAACAGCCGCGCCGCCTTGAGCGCGCCGGCCACCGCGCCCGCCATCGTGTCGGCGTTGATGTTGTAGGTGTGGCCGTCGATGCCGATGCCGATCGGCGCGACCACCGGGATGAAGCCCGACGCCGACAGCGTGTTGAGGATCGTGGTGTCGACATGGGTCGGCTCGCCGACGAAGCCGAGATCGACGTGACGCTCGATCCCCTGGTTGCGGTCCGCCTCGGCGCGGCCTACCTTCTCGGCCACCACCAGCCGCGCGTCCTTCCCCGACAGGCCGACCGCCTTGCCGCCGGCCTGCCCGATCCAGCCGACGATCTCCTTGTTGATCGATCCGGCGAGGACCATCTCGGCGATCTGCGCGGTCTCCGCGTCCGTCACCCGCAGGCCATCGACGAAGCGCGATTCGACGCCAAGGCGCTTCAGCATCGATCCGATCTGCGGGCCGCCGCCGTGCACCACCACCACGTTGACGCCGACCGCTCGGAGCAGCACCACGTCCTCCGCGAAGCTGCGCGCCATTTCCGGATTGCCCATGGCGTGGCCCCCATATTTCACCACGAAGGTCTTGCCCGCATAACGCTGCAGGTAGGGCAGCGCCTCGGTGAGCGTTTCCGCCTTGGCGAGCATGGCGGGATCGGGGAGCAGATCGGGCAGCGTCGACATGGCTGCGCCCATAGCGGGCGGGGCGCCGGGGTTGAACCCCAATTCCTCAGCGCGCGGGGATGGATTCGGGAAAGTGGACGCGGCCGCCACGCAGGCCTACCATCCGTCCATGCAGACCTTCCTCGCCATCCTCGTCGCCGTGTTCGCCGTCGCCGCGCTCGTCGCGCTGGTGCGGGGCATCATCATCTTCCTGCGCACGGAGGACGAGGAATTGCGCCGCGACCCATCCGAGGGGCCGAGCCAGTCGAGCCTGCGCCAGAACAACATGATGTGGCGGCGCATCCAGTTCCAGGCGCTGGCGGTGATCGCGGCGGTGCTGGTGCTGCTGCTGGCCCATCCCCACGCCGGCTGATGGTCAAGCTCAACAAGATCTACACCCGCACCGGCGACGCGGGGGAGACCGGGTTGGTCGACGGATCGCGCGCGCCCAAGCACGATCCGCGCATCGCTGCGATCGGCGAGGTGGACGAGGCGAATTCCGCGATCGGCATCGCGCTGCTCCATTTGCCGGCGGAGAGTGAGGCGGCGGCGATGCTCGGCCGCGTGCAGAACGAGCTGTTCGATCTCGGCGCCGATCTCGCGACACCCGGCGAGGATTTCGCGCCGACCGAAATGGCGCTGCGCATCGTACAGGGCCAGATCGACCGGCTGGAGAGCGAGATCGACGCGATGAACGCGACGCTCAGCCCGCTCACCAGCTTCATCCTGCCCGGCGGCGAGCCGGCGGCGGCGCATCTCCACCTCGCCCGCGCCATAGTCCGGCGGGCCGAACGCAAGGCGGTGGAGGCGGCGGCCGGGCGATCGCTCAATCCGTTGGCGCTGACCTATCTCAACCGCCTGTCGGATCACCTCTTCACGCTCTGCCGGGTGATCAACGGTGGCGGCGCGCGCGATGTGCTGTGGAGGCCGGGGGCAACGCGCACGACGTGAACAAAATGTGACCATTCCTCTTGAAATTGATTCCGGAGACGCAACTTATTCGGCGGCCAAGTCGTTGACTTGGTTCAGCGGGAGATGTGTTTCATGGCCACACGAGCCGACGCGATCGCGCCCTTGCGCGACACGCCAGACCGGAGGCCGGACCTCCTCCAGCGTTTTCAGTCCGTTCGCGCGCTGAGCCTCGCGCTCGCGGCCAATCTCTCCGACGCCGATGCATCCGCCCAGTCGATGCCCGATGCGTCGCCGGCCAAATGGCATCTCGCGCATACGACGTGGTTCTTCGAGACCTTCGTGCTGCGCGATCATGTATCGGGCTATCGGCTGTTCGACGATCGGTGGCCGTTCCTGTTCAACAGCTATTACGAGGCCGAGGGCGCACGCATGGCCCGCCCCTCGCGCGGGCTGCTGACCCGTCCGTCGCTGGACGAGGTGCGGGCCTATCGCGCGCATGTCGAGGCGGCGATCGCGACGGCGTGGGACGATCTGCCCGATGCGGCGCACGATCTGATCGCGCTCGGCTGCCATCACGAGGAGCAGCATCAGGAGCTGCTCGTCACCGATCTGCTCCACCTGTTCGCGCAGAACCCGCTGGCGCCAGCGGCGTGGGATCCCGCGCCGCGCCGGCCGAGCATGGCGCCCGATCCGATCCGCTGGATCGGGGGGCGCGAGGGCAAGGCGGAGATCGGCCATGACGGCGATGGATTCGCCTTCGACAACGAAGGGCCTCGCCATGCCGTGTGGCTCGCTCCGCACGCACTGGCCGACCGCCTCGTCACCAACGGCGAATGGCGCGCGTTCGTCGAGGATGGCGGCTACCGAACCGCATCGCTCTGGCTATCGGACGGCTGGGCGTGGGTGCGCGAGAACGGGATCGAGGCGCCCGCTTATTGGCGTCGTGACGCAGACGGCGCCTGGGCCGAACGCTTCGGGCTGGATGGGCAAGGACCGATGGACCTCGCCGCGCCCGTTCGCCATGTCAGCTATTACGAGGCAGATGCCTATGCCCAATGGGCCGGCGCACGGCTCCCCACCGAAGCCGAATGGGAAAGCGCGGCGCATGGTCTCGACCCGACGCAGGGCAATTTCCTCGATGCGCCCGGCGCGGTTCGCCCGCTGCCGGTGACGCCCGGCGAGGGGCTGCACCAGATGTTCGGCGACGTCTGGCAATGGACCCGCTCGGCCTACCTCCCCTATCCCGGCTTCCGTGCCGCCGAGGGCGCGGTCGGCGAGTATAACGGCAAGTTCATGTCCGGGCAGTTCGTGCTGCGCGGCGGGAGCTGCGCCACCCCGCGCGGCCATTCGCGCGCCAGCTATCGCAATTTCTTCTACCCGCACCAGCGCTGGCAGTTCACCGGCGTGCGCCTCGCGAAGGACATCTAGCATGCTGCTCGAAATCGACCGGAACGAGACGCGTTCGACCGCTTTCGACCCGGCCTTCCGCGACGACGTGATCGCCGGCCTTTCTTTGCCGCAGAAGGCGATCCCCGCCCGCTGGTTCTACGATCATCGCGGCTCCGAACTGTTCGAGGAGATCACCCGCCTCCCCGAATATTATCCCACCCGCACCGAGCGCGCCCTGCTGGAACGCCATGCACCCGATGTCGGCCGGATCGCCGGCCCGCATCGCGCGGTGGTGGAGTTCGGGTCCGGCTCCTCGGCCAAGACGCCGCTTCTTCTCGGCGCGATCGATCCCGCCGCCTATGTGCCGATCGATATATCGGGCGAATTCCTGCGCGAATCGGCCGAGGCGCTGGGGCAGGCCTTCCCGGCTCTGGCGATCCAGCCGGTCGAGGCGGATTTCACCCGGCCGATCCGCCTGCCCGTGCTGGTGGACAAGCATCCGCGCCTCGGCTTCTTCCCCGGATCGACGATCGGCAACCTGCAGGCGCCGGCCGCCGTCGACCTGCTGCGCGCGATGGCGGGGACGCTCGGCGCAGGCGCCATGCTGCTGATCGGCATGGATCGGGTGAAGAGTCCCGACGTGCTCGTCCCCGCCTATGACGACGCGCAGGGGGTGACCGCCGCGTTCAACCTCAACCTGCTCCACCGTATCAACCGCGAACTCGGCGGCGACGTGCCGGTGTCGCTGTTCCGCCACCGCGCGATCTGGAACGATGGCGATGCGCGGATCGAGATGCATCTGGAAGCGACGCACGACCTCGCCTTCGCGATCGGCGGCCACGATTTCGCGATGGCGGCGGGCGAGACGATCCACACCGAGAACAGCCACAAATACGGCCCCCGCAGCGCCCGGCAGATGCTCGCGGCGGGCGGGTGGACGACGCTCGCCGAATGGACCGATCCGCAGCAGAACTTTGCGCTGCTGCTCGCCGAGGCCCGTCCGACGCCGATCGCGCCCTGAACCTCTTGCCGCAGGTGCGTCAACCTCGCTAGGCGCGTCCGCGAGAGTTGGGACTAGCGGAGACGGCACATGGAAACGATCGGCGTCATCGGCGCGGGACAGATGGGCGCGGGCATCGCGCAGGGGCG
>BACX01000040.1 GCA_000333335.1 Sphingomonas-like bacterium B12
GCATTGACCGCGATCCCGGCGAGATTGACCACGATGAACTTCCACACCGTCTTCACGAAATCGTGATTGCCCTCGTCCGCCTTGAAGGTGAAGCGGCTGTGGATCGTGTACCCCACCACCATCGCCGCCCCGCTCGCCAGCAGGTTGGCGATCTGGTCGCGCTGGTGGCCTGCGCCGAGCAGCAGGTTGTAGCAGCCGATCTGGAACAGGGTGACGCAGACGCCGACGATCCCGTAGCGCAGCACCTGCAAAGCAAGCGCCTGATGCCCGGCATCCAACCCGCCCCACAATCTTACCAATCCGTCACGCACGCTCGATGCCCTTGCCCACAATCGCCCAGCGACTAGAGCGGGCATCAGTAAATCTCAAATCCTTATGGTGCATGAAGCCCGCATGATCGATCCGGCCCCCGAAATCCCTCTGGATACGTCCCGCGGTACGAAGTTCGACCGATTGGAGCGCTGGGCCGAGGATCTTATCGACAATCGCTGGAAGCTGGTGACCCTGATCTTCTGGGTGGCCTTCGCGATCGCGCTGCTGGTGGAGAAGGCCAACGCCATCCACTGGTTCGCGCTCGGCGATACCGACGACAACATGCGCTTCGATCAGGTGCGGGACTGGCTGGCCGGGCAAGGCTGGTACGATCTGCGTCAGTACCGGATGAACCCGCCCGGCGGCTTCTCGATCCACTGGTCCCGGCTGGTCGATCTGCCGCTCGCCGGACTGATCCTGGCTCTGAAGCCGCTGGTCGGCAGCGCGCTCGCCGATCGCTGGGCCTGCGCCATCGCGCCGATGCTTCCGCTGCTGCTGGCGATGATGATGCTGGCGGTGACGGTGCGGCGGCTGGTGCACAAATGGGCGCACGTTATCGCTTTGCCTCTGCTGTTCTGCGCGGGCGACGCCATGAGCATGTGGGCGCCGCTGCGCGTCGACCATCATGGCTGGCAGCTCGCTTTCCTGATGACGACGGTGGCCGGCCTGACCGAGCCGGACAAGCGCAGGTCCGGCATCATGATCGCGGTCTCCTCGGCCCTGTCACTCGCGATCGGGCTGGAGATGCTGCCCTACATCGCCTTCGCGGGTGCGGCGGTGGCCTTGCACTGGGCGTGGGACGCAGCCGAGACGCCCCGGGTGCGCAGCTATGGCGCGAGCCTCGCGGTGGCGACGGTGCTGTGTTTCCTCGTCTTCGCCTCCAACGACAATTGGCATCCGGTCTGCGACGTGCTCTCGCCCGTTTGGATGACGACCGTGGCGGCGGCGGCCTTGCTGCTGCTGGCGATCACCTTCGTGCCGGCGCCGCACCCCGGCATCCGGCTCGCGCTGGTGCTGGTGGCGGGCGCGATCGCGGGTGCGATCTACGTGTTCGGCTTCCCGCAATGCTTCGGGCACCGGCTGGAGGGCATCCCGCCCGAGGCCGACAGGCTGTGGCTCAGCCATGTCAGCGAGGCGCGATCGATCCTGCTCCACCCGATCTCGACCGGCGTGCCGATGGCGACCCTCCCGTTCATCGGCATGATCGGATCGATCGTCGCGATCGTGCGGCGCTGGGGCACGCGCGCCGCCGCCGAGTGGATGCCGGTGACGCTTTTCGCAATCTTCGCGACCGCCCTGCTCTTCTGGCAGATCCGCACCGCGCCGAGCGCCGAGATGCTCGCCGTGCCGGGCGCCACCTACATCGCGCTGCGCGGCTTCGTCACGCTGCGGCGGAGCGAGAACATGCTGGTGCGCGTGATCGGCCCGGTCGCGGCGTTCGTGATCGCATCCGGCCTGTTCGTGACGGTCGCGCTCGATCGGGTGCCGGCGCGCTTCACCGGGCTGCGCTTCAACCAGGTCTGGGCGATGGCGACCGGGCAGCAGAAGTGGCCGGCGGCCCCCAAGCCCGGCGGCAAGGCCAAGCCGGATCTCAACAAGCTCGCCAACCGCCGCTGCCCGACCATCCCGGCGCTGGCCCCGATCGGCAAGCTGCCCCCGGCGACTTCTCACG
>BACX01000039.1 GCA_000333335.1 Sphingomonas-like bacterium B12
CGCACCTGATGGCCTAAATGGATGAGTTGGCGAGCCCAATGATGCGCTCCTCCGCACGCCTCAAGGGCCACCGTGCAACTCGGCTGTGCGGCGAAGAAATCCAGCAGCTTCCCTCGACTGATCCGCTTGCTGAAAACGACGCGCCCGCGCTCATCGGCTCCGTGGGCGTGGAAAACATTCTTCGCGATATCCAGACCGATTGTGGTAACTTCCGACACGGACGCCTCCCTCAGTGGTGCTCAACAACTCCACTCTGGCACATCGATGCCGTCGGGGGGGTGTCCACCCCATCACCATTCTAGGGCATTCCTGAACCGGGCTGACGGGCCCGCCCGATCAGAAACGGCTAGGGTCCGCACGGGCCTGCCAAGCGGCTTGAGCTGCATCCGACTGCGCGCGCATTTCTTCGGCCATGTCGTCCAAGCGGCGCTGAGGAGCCGTCTTAGCCAGATTGGCCCGATACGCTTCAGAGACAGCCTGCTGGACGAATGGATCGCGCGCCCGCTCGCAGCGGGCGCGGGCGTCGGTATCTGGGAGAGGTCCGTCAGACGATCAAGAACACGAGTGACAAGGGGATACGGGCACGAGCGGACTATATCGCCAAGAAGATCAAGTGAAGCACTTCGCAC
>BACX01000038.1 GCA_000333335.1 Sphingomonas-like bacterium B12
GGCGCCGACTTCATCAAGCTGATCGCGACCGGCGCGGTGCTGGCGATCGGTTCCGAACCCGGCGCGCTGGAACTGACGCCTGCGGAAATGCAGGCCGCCTGCGACGAGGCGAAGCTTCACGGCAGCTACTGCATCGCCCACGCCCATGGTGCGGAGGGGATCAAGGCGGCGATCCGTGCGGGCGTGCGATCGATCGAACACGCCTCGCTGATCGACGATGAGGGCATCGCCATGGCGAAGAAGGCCGGCGTCTGGCTCGACATGGACATCTATGACGGCGACTGGATCGAGGAGGAGGGCACGAAACAGGGCTGGCCCGCCGAATATCTCGCCAAGAACCGCGCGACCACCGACGAGCAGCGCGAAGGGTTCGCCAAGGCGGTGAAGGCGGGCGTGAAATTGAGCTTCGGCACCGATGCGGGCGTCTATCCCTTCGGCCTCGGCGCGCGGCAGTTCGCCTACATGGTCCGCTACGGGATGACGCCGATGCAGGCGATCCAGGCGGCGACCACCGTCTCGGCCGATCTGCTCCGCCGATCGAAGGACGTCGGCGCGCTCAGCCCCGGCCATTATGGCGACATGATCGCGGTGGCGGGCGATCCGCTGAAGGACATCCGGCTGCTGGAACAGGTGCGGGGCGTGATCAAGGGCGGCGAGGTGGTGAGGTAGAAGCCCTCCCTTGCAGGGCTGGGAGATAACAAAGTTGCTTCGGATCAATGTCGCGGCTGGCGGGTTGGGTTAGACGCCGACACGACGCGGCGGGGACAGTTCAGATTCATGACCGAAGCGCCGGCCGCCATTACCGACCTCGATCTTATCGCGTGCGAGCGCGAGCCGATCCACGTGCCCGGCAGCATCCAGCCGCATGGCGCGCTGTTCGTGATCGACGGCGCGGGCGTGGTGCGCAAGGCGGCGATCGGTGCGCTGGCGGAAGGGCTGGTCGAGGGCGACCCGATCGGCCGCTATCTCGCCGACCTGCTGCCGGACGAGGCGCGCAAGGCGATCGCCGGCCTCGACGGCCGGCTCGTCGCGGGGCGCGGGCCGGAGCATCTCTGCTTCCTGCGCACCGCCGCCGGCGCCTTCCATTTCGTCGCGCACAGATCGGGCGGGGACATCATCGTCGAGCTGGAGCGCGCGCTGGGCGACGAGCCGGGCAGCTTCGACGAGGTCTATCCCGATGTCCGCGCCTTCCTCGATGCCGTGCAACGCACCTCAGGCGTCCAGGCGCTCGCCGAACTCGCGGCGCGCGAGGTGCGGCGGATCACGGGGCTCGATCGCGCGCTGATCTACCGCTTCGATGCCGAATGGAACGGCGCCGTGATCGCAGAGGACAATGGCGGGCGGCTGCCCGTCTATCTCGATCTGCGCTGGCCGGCTTCCGACATCCCCGCGCAGGCGCGCGAACTCTATCGCCTCAACCGGCTGCGCCTGATCGCGGACGCGCATTACGAGCCGGCCGCGATCAGGCCGGACGGCGGCAATGTGGACCTGACCTATTCCGTCCTGCGCAGCGTCTCTCCGGTCCATCTCGAATATATGCGCAACATGGAGACGATGGCTTCCATGTCGATCTCGCTCCTGTCGGGCGACCGGCTGTGGGGCCTGATCTCCTGCCACCATCTCGATCCGGTGCGCGTGCCCTATCACGTCCGCGCGGCGTGCGAGTTCATCGGGCAGGTGGTGTCGATGCAGATCGCCGCGCACGAGGCTTCCGCGCTGGCGACGCGGCGTGATGCCTTGCGCGGCGTGCACATCCGGCTGCTCGCGCACATGGCGGCGGAGGACCATTTCATCGACGGGCTGCTGGCCCACCCCACAGACCTGATGGCGCTGACCGGGGCGGACGGTGCGGCGGTTGTGGCGGGCGGGCGCTGCACAAGGCTGGGCGAGGCGCCGGCCGAGGCGGATATCCTCGCGCTGGTCGACTGGCTCTCCGGGCAGGATCGCGAGGACGTGTTCGTCACCGACAGCCTCGCCGCCGAATGGCCCGAGGGCGAGCGCATGAAGGATCACGGATCGGGCGTCATCGCGATATCGATCAGTCAGGTCCACGACAGCTACCTGATCTGGTTCCGGCCGGAGCTGGTCCGCACCGTGTCGTGGGGCGGTGATCCCGCCAAGCGCGCCGAACTGGGGCCGGATGGCCTCCGCCTCCACCCCCGCAAGTCCTTCGAGATCTGGCAGGAGACGGTGCAGCTGCGCGCCCGCGCCTGGCACGAGGCGGAACTGGACGCGGCGGGCGAGCTGCGCGTCGCGATCGTCGATATCGTGCTGCGCCGCGCCGAGGAGATGGCGGCGCTGTCCGAGCGGCTGGCGGCGATCAACAAGGAGCTGGAGGCGTTCAGCTATTCGGTCAGCCACGATCTGCGCGCGCCGTTCCGTCACATCGTCGGCTATGCGCAACTGCTTAAGAAGTTCGAGGGCGAGCGCCTGTCCGAACGCGGCGACCGCTATATCGAGACGATCATCGAAAGCGCGATCTCGGCCGGGCGGCTGGTCGACGATCTGCTGAGCTATTCGCAGATGGGCCGATCGACGATGACGCCGGTGTCGATCGACGTGGGCGCGATGATCCGCGAGGCGCGGACCAATCTGACCGTGGAGGGCGACCGCCACCGCATCGAATGGCGCGTCGGCGATCTCGCGCCCGTCCGCGCCGATCCCGTGATGGTGCGGCTCGTCGTGCAGAATCTGCTGGAAAACGCTCTGAAATTCTCGCGCGAACGCGAACCGGCCTTGATAGAGATCGGTTCGGAGGCGAAAGAAGGCGACGTGATCACCTGGGTGCGGGACAATGGCGCGGGCTTCGACATGGCCTATGTCGACAAGCTGTTCGGCGTGTTCCAGCGGCTCCACCGCGAGGAGGAGTTCGAGGGGACGGGCATCGGCCTCGCCAACGTGAAGCGCATCGTCGAACGCCATGGCGGGCGCGTGTGGGCGGAAGGTGAGCCGGACAGGGGGGCGACCTTCTTCTTCGCGCTCCCGGCAGCGTAAGGGGTTTGTAATGGCCGATCTGAAACCGATCCTCCTCGTCGAGGACAGCCCCAAGGATGTCGAGCTGACGCTCGCCGCGCTGGAGCAGTGCCAGCTCGCCAACGCGGTGATCGTGGTGCGCGACGGGGCGGAGGCGCTGGATTACCTGTTCTCGCGCGGCAGTTTCACCGATCGATCGACCGGCGATCCGGCAGTGGTGCTGCTCGATCTCAAGCTGCCCAAGGTCGACGGGCTGCAGGTGCTCGAACGGATCAAGGCGGACGCGCATCTGAAGGGCACGCCGGTGGTGATGCTCACCTCCTCGCGCGAAGAACGCGATCTGGTGCGCAGCTACTCGCTCGGCGTCAACGCGTTCGTGGTGAAGCCGGTGGGCTTCGAACAGTTCTTCGAGGCGATCCGCGATCTCGGCATGTTCTGGGCGGTGCTCAACGAGCCGCCGCCCCGCGGGGGTGCGCCCCGCCCGTGAGCGACGCGCCGATCCGCATCCTGCACCTGGAAGACGACGCGCACGATGCCGAGTTGGTGCGCGAATTCCTCGCCGCCGAGGGTGTAGAGGCGGCGATCTGCCGGGTGTGGACGCGCGCCGATTTCGTGGCCGCGCTCGAACGGGATTACGACGTGATCCTCGCCGATCACAAGCTGCCGGGCTTCGATGGCGAACAGGCGCTGGAAATGGCGCATGGCCGCGCGCCCAGCGTGCCGTTCATCTTTGTTTCCGGCACGCTGGGCGAGGATGTCGCGGTCGAGGCGCTGAAGCATGGCGCCACCGACTACGTCACCAAGCATCGGCTGGAGCGCCTGCCCTCCGTCGTGCAGAGGGCGCTGGAGGAACGCGCGCTGCGCATCGCGCGTCGCGCCGCCGAAGAGACGCTGCGGCTCGCCACCATCGCCTCGCAGGTCGGCACCTGGGACTACGATCCGGTGCACGACGTCCTCCAGTGGGACGATCAATGCCGCGCACTGTTTGGCCTGCCGCCCGGCGCACCCGTGAGCTACGAGGGCGCCTTCCTCGCCGGTATCCACCCGGATGACCGCTCGATGGCGGATGCCGCCGTGCAGGATGCGCTCAGGCCCGGCGGTACCGGTGGCTACGACATCGAATATCGCACGATCGGTCTTGAGGACGGGATCGAGCGTTGGATCGTTGCCAAGGGGCGCGGCCAGTTCGAGGACGGAAAGGCGGTGCGCTTCGTCGGCACGGTGATGGACATCACCGATCGCAAGCGCGCCTACGCCGCCGTCGCCGCGTCCGAGGCGGCGCTTCGGGCGGAGAGCCATGCGCTGGAGATCCTGAACCAGGTCTCGCGCGAGATTGCCGCCGAGCTGGATCTGGAACGGCTGGTGCAGACCGTGGTCGATGCCGGCGTCGAGCTGACCGGGGCGGAGTTCGGCGCCTTCTTCTACAACGTGCTCGATCAGACGGGCGAGAGTTACATGCTCTATGCGCTGTCCGGGGCCGAACGGGCGGCGTTCGAGAATTTTCCGATGCCGCGCAATACCGAGGTGTTCGCGCCGACCTTTCGTGGCGATGGCGTGATCCGTATCGACGACGTGCTCGCCGATCCGCGCTACGGGAAGAGCGCGCCGCATATGGGGATGCCGGAAGGGCATCTGCCGGTACGCTCCTATCTGGCGGCCTCCGTGGTGATGCGATCGGGCGAGGTACTCGGCGGCATGTTCTTCGGCCACGCCGCGCCGGGCCGCTTCGCACAGCGCACCGAGAGGCTGATCGCCGGCCTCGCCGCGCAGGCGGCGGTGGGCATCGAGAATGCCCGCCTGTTCCAGTCCGCCCAGCGGCTCAACCAGACGCTGGAGGAACAGGTGGCGGTGCGCACCGCCGAGCGCGACCGGATCTGGCAGGTGTCGGACGATCTGCTCGGCGTTGCCGATGCCGACGGCGTGTGGCTCAGCATCAATCCGGCGTGGACGCGCGTGCTCGGCTGGGAGGCGGACGAGGTGATCGGCCGCACGTCGGAATGG
>BACX01000037.1 GCA_000333335.1 Sphingomonas-like bacterium B12
CCAGCTGGGCGGAACATACCGTGCGCTGGAACGCGGCCTTCTTCTGGCAGGACTGGAAGCATTTCCAGTACAGCTTCCTCGGCCAGAACAGCTTCACCGAGATCCACAACGGCCCGAATGCCCGGATCAAGGGCATCGAGACCGACTTCACGCTGGTGCCGACGCCGGGCCTGACCTTCACCACGACGGCGGCCTATACCGATGGCAAACTGCGGTCGAACCTCTGCGCGGTCGACGACCCGACCTATACCTGCGCCGAGGACGGCAACAGCATCGTCGCGCCCAAGGGCACCCGCTTGCCGGTCGCGCCGAAATACAAGCTCAACACCGTCGGTCGCTACGAGTTCGCGGTGGGCGACGACATGAAGGCGCATATCCAGGGCGCGATCTCCTTCCAGAGTTCCGCGAGCTCGGCACTGCGTCTCGGCGCGGTTGACGATCCGGTGCCGACGCTCAGGGACTTCACCTTGGTCGATCTCGCCACCGGGCTCGAGTGGAAGAAGATGTCGGCCGAGATCTTCGTCACCAACCTGTTCGACGTGAAGGCGGACATCTCCACCTTCCAGGAGTGCGGTTCCTGTTCCTACACCAACTATTACGTGATCCAGCCGCCGCGCACGGTCGGCGCGCGCTTGGGTTACAAATTCTGATCGGGCGCCTCGCGCTCGCCTGCGCCGGCTTGCTGCTGGGGCAGGCGGCGCAGGCGGCCACCGTCGTCGTCCATGCCGGGCGCCTGATCGATCCCGAGCAGGGGCGCGTGCTCGCCGACCAGGCGATCACCGTCACCGACGGGCGGGTGACGGCGATCGGCCCATGGAAGGGCGCGCCTACGGGCGGCACGGTGGTCGACTGGTCGGGCTATACCGTGCTGCCCGGCCTGATCGACTGCCATACTCACATCTCGAAGGGCTTCACCGAGGGCAATCCGATCGAAGCGCTCAAGCACACCCCGCAGGAAGTGGCGCTGAAAAGGGC
>BACX01000036.1 GCA_000333335.1 Sphingomonas-like bacterium B12
ATCACCGCCGAGAGAATCATCGTCCTGCGCATCATGTCCTCCATATCCAGGCCCCGTGCGTCTGGCGCGCCGGCCATCGCCCGCACAACGCGGAAAGGGGCCGAAGGACTCATGCCGAAATCGCGCTCAGTCGATCCGCACCTTGCCGCGCCCCGCCTTGACCCCCGATCGCGTCGACTTGGCGGTGAGGCGGCGCTCCTTCGATGCCTTGGTCGGCTTGGTCTTGATGCGGCGCTCGGGCTTCACCATCGCCTGCTCGATCATCGCGACGATGCGCGCCCTCGCCGCCTCGCGATTCGCCTCACGGGTGCGGTACTCGCGCGCGGTGACGAGGATCGCGCCGCCCTCTACCCAGCGCGAACCGGCAAGCGTCTTGAGCCGCTGGAAGGCCGACGGCGGCAGCCGCAACGCGTAGACATCGACGCGCAACTGCACGGCGGTCGCGACCTTGTTGACGTTCTGCCCGCCCGGTCCGGTCGAGGCGAGGAAGCGTTCCTCCAGCGCTTCTTCGGGCAGGGCGTAAGGTTCAGGCACCGGCGTGCCGCGCCCAGCGCGCGAAACTCTCGGGCAACGGCGCCTCCGCCTCGATCGAGGCCAAGGACTGGGCTGCCGCCAAGGCCGCGCTGCCCGCGGCGCAGGCTGCGGCCTCGACGCCCGACGACAAGTATCAGGCCGGCATCATGGCCGTGATCGTCGCGCAGAACACCAACGATCAGGCGGCGCTCGGGCCGGCGATCGACGAGGTTCTGGCGAGCGGCAAGGCCCCGCCGGAGCAGGCGATCCAGCTCTACACCGCGCAGGCGCAGACGGCGTTCAACGCCGGCAAGCTGGATGTCGCGGACAAGGCCTTCACCCAGGTCAACACGCTGAAGCCGAACGATCCGGAAATCCTGATCTCGCTCGCCGCCGTGAAGTCGCGCGAGAACCAGACGCCGGCGGCGCTGCAATATACCGACCAGGCAATCGCCGCGCAGAAGGCGACCGGCCAGCCGGTGGACGAGGACTGGTATCGCCGCGCGCTCGCCATCGCCTATGACGGCAAGCAGCCGGCGGGCGTGGTGAAATACGGCCAGCAGCTGGTCGATTCCTATCCGCGTGCCGACATCTGGCGGATCGCGCTGCAGACCTATCGCGAGACCAGCCAGCTCGATCCGCAGGTCGATCTCGACACGCTGCGCCTGATGCGCGCCACCAATTCGCTGGCTGGCGAGCGCGATTATTACGAATATGCCAACACCGCGCTCAACAAGGGCTTCCCCGGCGAGGCCAAGGCGGTGATCGATCAGGGCGTGAGCTCCAACATGGTCGACAACAAGGCGCTCGCCACCAGCAAGGCGCTGGCCGAGATCAAGGCGATCGCCGGTCCGAAGGTCGCCGCGGACAAGGCGGATCTGCCCAATGCCGACAAGAAGGCGCGTGCCGCCGCGAAACGGCACATGGCCTATCAGACGGCGACGCCTATCTCGGCTACGGCATGTATCCGCAGGCGATCGACCTCTACAAGGTCGCGCTCCAGAAGGGCGCGCGGATGCCAATGTCGTGAATCTGCACATGGGCGAGGCCCAGGCGCAGGGTGCGGACAAGGCCGGCGCGGCGGCGACGCTCGCCAAGGTGACCGGTCCGAGCCAGACGATCGCGCAATATTGGACGATCTTCGCCAACAAGGGTTCGGCCCCTGCGGCAGCGTCGCAACCCGCCGCCAAGTAAGGCGGCTTCCGGCGACGGAACAGGCCGGCGCCGTTTCCTTCGGGAAGCGGCGCCGGTTCGCGTTTCAGGATAGGCCGTGTTTGGGGCCGGTCTTGCTCAGGGCGTGTCGACCGGCACGCCGGGCTGATCCTTCGACGTGCGGATGGTCAGCGAAGTCTTCACGCTGGCGACGTGCGGTGCTGTCGTCAGGTGCGAGGTCAGGAAGCTCTGGAAGCTCTGCAGGTCGTGCGCGACGATCTTCAGGATGAAATCGATCTCGCCGTTGAGCATGTGACATTCGCGGACTTCGGGAAGCGTCGCGACATGCGCCTCGAACCCGCGCAGATCCTCTTCCGCCTGGCTGCGCAGCGAGACGAGCGCGAAGACGGTGATGCCGTAACCCAGCGCCGCCGGATTGAGTCGCGCATGATAGCCGTTGATGACGCCCGCTTCCTCCAGCGAGCGGACCCGGCGCAGGCAGGGCGGCGCGGTCAGTCCGGCGCGGCGCGCGAGCTCCACGTTGGTGATGCGGCCATCGTCCTGAAGCTCGGAAAGTATGGTTCGGTCGATCGAATCAAGCAATAAAGGTGAGGCCACCACAAGGCTTCCTTTCTCGGTATGGCTCAGACCTATAAGAATATTGCTGTGGAAGGCAATTGTCCCACTATGCGACGATGCGATAAAAGTCGCTTTGCTCCCCGGAAAAGGAACAGATAGTCAACCTTGATCCGGCAGGAGGGTCCGCTCGCCGGGTGCGTGGAGGAGTGCGTGCGGTTCGACGATATGCTTGCCACGGTGCTAGCCCGGCCGGCCGAAAGGCCGGTGGACCGGGTCGCCCAGTGGCGGCAGCTGCTCGACCTGCTGGCGCAGCACCGGCCCGGCTCCGATCCCACGCTCGCGCGTGAGGCACTGGCGCGGCTGCAGGATCTGCGTCGCGATGTGCCGGTGACCATCCGCCGCGAGACCGCTTCGGCCTTTGCCGGGCGCCCGGTTCCCGCGCCGCTCGTCGTGTTTCTGGCCGCCGACGTCCCGGTCGTCACCAGCGCGATGCTCGGCCATGTCCGGCTGAGCGAGGCGGACTGGCTGGCGGTGTTGCCGCGCCTGTCGCCGACTGGGCGGGGGGTGCTTCGCCACCGCCGCGATCTCGGTTTTCGTGTCGAGCGGGCGCTGGCATCCTTCGGGCGTACCGACCTCGCGCTGCAGGGTGAAAGCCGCGCCGTCGGCGCCGGGGTGGCGGAACCCGTCGTCATTCCCGATCCCGAGCCGCTGGCCGTGGAACACGGTCCGGCCGCGACGGAGACGCCCGAGGACCAGGCGCTTCCCGTTTCCGTTCAGGCGCTGGAGCATGGTGCGGGCGAGGGGCAGATCCGCGCGATCATCGATCGCATCGCCGGCTTCCGCCAGCGTCGCGACGAGGTGCCCGCCGCCGCCGCCGATGCCGAAGACCATCCCGACAGCTTCCGCTTCGAGACCGGCACCGACGGCGTGATCCGCTGGGTGGAAGGCATCGCGCGCGGGCCGCTGATCGGCGAGACGATCGCGACGCCCGCCTCCGGTCCCATTGGTGTCGATGCGCAGGCGCCGGGCGCCTTCCGCCGCCGGGCACCCTTCCGCGACGCGCGGCTGATCGTGGCGGGCGGATCGGACGCGGCCGGCGAGTGGCGGATCGCGGGCGTGCCGATCTTCGCTGCCGATACCGGCCGCTTCCAGGGCTATCGCGGCACCGGTCGCCGCCCGCGCAACGATGAGCGTGCCGAGCCGTCGCTCGGGCTCTACGGCTTCGGCCTCGATCCGGATTCGCTGCGCCAGCTCGTCCACGAGCTGCGCACGCCGCTCAACGCGATCGGCGGCTTTGCCGAGATGATCCGCCGCCAGATGCGCGGGCCGGTTTCCACCGCGTATCGGGATCGCGCGCAGGCGATCGCCGAGCAGGCCGGGCGCCTGCTCGCGGCGGTCGACGATCTCGATGTCGCGGCACGGCTGGAAACGCAGCGGCTTGATCTCCAGCGCGTCGAGGTCGATCTTGGTGCCATGCTCGGTTCGATCTGCGGCAACCATGCGGACAGCACGCGCGGTCGCGGTGCCGATCTCCAGTGTGTGGTCGTGCCCGGCCTGCCGCCGGTGCAGGGCGATCCCGCGGCGCTGAGGCGCATGCTCGGCAGGCTCGTCGCGGGCGCCAGCGCGCTGGCGGGCGAGGGCGAGGCGATCCGCGCCGATCTGCATCCGGCACCCGAAGGCGGCTTGGCGCTGGCGGTGGATCGCCCGGCGCGACTGGCTGGCATGGCGGAGGCAGCACTGCTCGATCCGGGGTTCGGGCCAGACGGCGATGCGCCGGACGCGCCTTTGCTCGGCCTCGGTTTCTCGCTCCATCTCGTGCGCCGGCTCGCCGCGACAGCCGGCGGCACGCTCGCGATCGAGGCGGATCGCTTCCTGCTCCGCCTGCCGGCCGCCGCTTCGAACGGACATGCCGGGGCCGGCGCCTGAACGATGCGCGAGCGCATGGCCGACGGCCGGATCGATCGCCCGCCCGTCCCGCGTGACCGGCTGAGCCCCCCGGCGGCGATCGGCCGGCGCTTCCTCGTCTTTGTCGATACCGAGGAGGAGTTCGACTGGACGGCGCCGCGCAGCCGCGACGCCACCGCCACCACCGCGATCGCCGCTCTGCCCGAGGCGCATCGCCGGCTCGCCGGATTCGGCATCTGCCCCACCTATCTGGTCGATTACCCGGTGGCTTCCGCACCAGGCGCGATCGAGGTGCTGCGGCCCTTGATGGAGGCCGGCGAGTGCGCGATCGGCACGCAGCTTCATCCCTGGGTCAAT
>BACX01000035.1 GCA_000333335.1 Sphingomonas-like bacterium B12
GGGGCTGAGGTCGAGAAGAGATCCGTTCGCGCGTCAAGCGCCAGATGGAGAAGACCCAGCGCGAATACTATCTGAACGAGCAGCTCAAGGCGATCCAGCGCGAGCTGGGTGCGGAGGGCGACGACGAGAGCAACGAGATCGCCGAGCTCACCCAGAAGATCGCGACGCTCAAGCTCTCCAAGGAAGCGCGCACCAAGGCGACCGCCGAGATCAAGAAGCTCAAGACGATGGCGCCGATGTCGGCCGAGGCCACCGTCGTGCGCAACTATCTCGACGTGCTGCTCGGCCTGCCGTGGGGCAAGAAGAGCAAGGTGAAGCGCGACATCCCGGCGGCCGAGGCGATCCTCAACGAGGATCACTATGCGCTGGAGAAGGTGAAGGAGCGCATCGTCGAATATCTCGCGGTGCAGGCGCGTACCAACAAGCTGAAGGGGCCGATCCTGTGCCTCGTCGGCCCGCCTGGCGTCGGCAAGACCTCGCTCGGCAAGAGCATCGCCAAGGCGACGGGCCGCGAGTTCATCCGCCAGTCGCTGGGCGGCGTGCGCGACGAGGCCGAGATCCGCGGCCACCGCCGGACCTATATCGGCTCGATGCCGGGCAAGATCGTCAACAACCTCAAGCGGGCAGGGACTAGCAACCCGCTGTTCCTGCTCGACGAGATCGACAAGCTCGGCCAGGATTTCCGCGGCGATCCGGCCTCGGCGCTGCTGGAGGTGCTGGACCCGGAGCAGAACAGCAAGTTCCAGGATCATTATCTGGAGATCGACATCGATCTTTCGGACGTGATGTTCGTGTGCACCGCGAACAGTCTGAACCTGCCGCAGCCGCTGCTCGATCGCATGGAGATCATCCGTCTCGAAGGCTATACCGAGCAGGAAAAGCTGGAGATCGCCAAGGCGCATCTCGTCAAGAAGCAGGTCGAGGCGCACGGCCTGAAGGACGGCGAGTTCACGCTGACCGACGAGGGCCTGACCGACCTGATCCGCTATTACACGCGGGAGGCCGGCGTCCGCACGCTGGAGCGCGAGATCGCGCGGCTGGCGCGGAAGGCGCTCCGCCGCATCCTGGAGAAGAAGGCGGAGGCCGTGACGGTCGATGCCGACAACCTCGCCGAATTCGCGGGGGTGCGGAAGTATCGCTATGGCGTGTCAGACACGGAGGACCAGATCGGTGCCGTCACCGGGCTCGCCTGGACCGAGGTGGGCGGCGAGTTGCTGACCATCGAGGCTGTGACGGTGCCCGGCAAGGGCGCGGTGCAGACCACCGGCAAGCTTGGCGACGTGATGAAGGAATCGGTGCAGGCCGCCTGGTCCTTCGTCAAGGCGCGCGCTCCGGCCTATGGCGTGCGGCCGAGCCTGTTCCAGCGCAAGGACGTCCACATTCACCTTC
>BACX01000034.1 GCA_000333335.1 Sphingomonas-like bacterium B12
CTGTTGCCCGGCATCGATCTCGCCATGCCGGACGAGGAGTGGGCGGCGCTCGGCCCGGACGAGCAGGGCCGCCGGATCGAGACCCATCCGCAATATCACCTCAAGCTGCTGCTCGATCGCATGGGCGTGGCACGTGGCGAGGTTGAGCGCTGGCGTTGGCGTGGCCTCACCGGCGCATCGGCTACGGCGGCACGGGGGCGGGCGGTCGCCAATGCGATGGCGCCGGCCTCGTTCACAGGCAAATGGCAGGATCTGCCGCCGTCCGAGCGCCGCCTCTCGGGTATCCGCGCGCTCGAATGTGCGACCCCGGCGGAGGAGGCGCAGGCGATCGCCATCGCGATCCGCCAGAAGATCGAGGAGCCGGGACGAACCGCCGCGCTGGTGACGCCCGATCGCGCGCTGGCACGCCGCGTGTCGGCCCATCTCGCACGCTGGGGGATCGTAGCGGACGATTCCGCCGGTCGCCCGCTCACCATGACACCGCCCGGTACGTTGATCGTCGCGCTGGCCGAGGCGGCGGCGAGCGGATTCGCACCGGTGGAATTGCTGACCCTGCTGAAACATCCGCTGGTTGCGGAGGAAGGAGATCGCCTCGCCTGGCTCGATCAGGTCCGCGCGCTCGATCTTGCGCTGCGCGGGCCGCGCCCGTCGCCGGGATTGGCGGGGATCGGCGCGCATCTGGCCGAAGCCAGGAAGCTGCCGCGCGGACTGGGCGACTGGTGGGAGCGACAGGTCCGTCTACTGGCACCGCTGGAAGCCGCGTTCTCCGGTGCGACAGCCTTGCCCGATATTTTGCCGTTGATCCGCGAGGCCGCCTCGGCGCTCACCGGCGAGGCCGCGTGGGCGGGGCCTGCGGGGCGTGCCGCCGCCGAGCTGTTCGCCGATGTCGAGGCCTCCGCCCCGCTCGGCCCGCGCGAGCTTGCGCCGACCGCCGTCGCGCCTTTGCTGGGGGGGCTGATGGACGAAGTGGCGATCCGCCCGCCACAGGGCGGCCACCCGCGTGTCTTCATCTGGGGCCTGATCGAGCAGCGGCTTCAACATGCCGATTTCGTCGTGGCGGCGGGGCTGAACGAAGGCGTCTGGCCCGCTCTGCCGAGCCCCGATCCGTGGCTCGGCCCGCGCGTGCGGGCGATGCTCGGCCTGCCGGGGCTGGAGCGGCGGATCGGCGTCGCGGCGCATGATTTCGTATCGACGCTCGGCAGCCCGCGCGTCCTCATCACTCGCGCCCGCCGTGATGCGCGTGCGCCGGCCGTCGCCTCCCGTTTCTGGTTGAGGCTGGAGGCGATGACTGGCGGTGTCGCCCGCGCCCCCGAATATCGCCGCTGGATGTCTGCGATCGATCGACCCGGAGAGTTCGCCCCCGCCGAACGCCCGCGCCCCGAAACGCCGGCCGATCAGCGCCCGCGCGAAATCGCCGTCACCCGCCTCGATCGGCTGAAGGCGGACCCGTTCGCCTTCTACGCGCAGCAGATGCTCAGGCTCTCGGCGCTCGACCCGATCGACGCCGATCCCAGCGCTGCCTGGCGAGGCAATGCCGTCCACGCGGTGCTGGAGGCATGGGCCAAGGAGGATCATTACGATCCCTCGAAACTCTCTGCGCGCGCCGAGGCGATGCTCGACGGTATCGCCGCGCACCCCGTGCTTCGCGCGCTCTGGGCTCCGCGACTGCGCGAGGCGATCGACTGGATCGCCGCGAAGATGATCGAGGATGCGGCGGAGGGCCGTAAACCCATCGTCGCCGAGACCTTCGGCGAGCGGCTGATCGAGGGCATCCGCCTCTACGGCAAGGTCGATCGGATCGATCGCCTCGCCGACGGCACGCTGGCGATCGTCGACTACAAGACCGGCCAGCCGCCCGCGCCGAGGCAGGTCGCGGCGGGCTATGCGATGCAGCTCGGCCTGCTCGGGCTGATCGCGGAGGCCGGGTTCGGCGGTGTACAGGGCACCGCCTCGACCTTCGAATATTGGTCGCTGGCGCAGAAGGACGGGCAGCTCGGCTATGTCGCGGGTGCGACCTCGAAGCGGGCGGGCCTCGATCCGGCCGATTTCGTCGGCCACGCTCGCGCGCAGTTCGAGGAGGCCGCCGCCGCTTACCTGACCGGCGAAGCGGAGTTCATCGCCAAGCTCCATCCCGAATACTCCCCCTACGGCGATTATGACCAGCTGATGCGCCTCGACGAATGGTACGGGCGCCAGGATGGGGAGCCGACGTCATGAGCCGCCGCCCGTCGCTGCTGCGTCCGCTGGAGGGTGCGCAGGCCGAAGCGTCCGATCCGCGCAAGCTGGTCTGGCTGTCGGCCTCGGCCGGCACCGGCAAGACCCATGTGCTGACCGCGCGCGTGATCCGACTGCTGCTGGCGGGGAACGATCCGGCGGCGAT
>BACX01000033.1 GCA_000333335.1 Sphingomonas-like bacterium B12
AGGCCGGCATCGGTGTCCGCGCTCTGCAGATCCCAGCGCATGTCCTTCGACAGGCCGGTAACACCCGCGATCGGCACGTTGGACAGCGTCTTGTGCCAGCCGGTCGACTCGTCGATCGCGGCGCGCAGGCCGAGCGCGCGGGCGATGGCGTCGCCGGCCCAGTTGGTGGTGTCCGGCCAGATGAGCATCTGCTCGCGCGCGGCGAAGTTGGCGCGATAGGTAAGCGCGGCAGCGACGTCGGCGCCGATCGCCTTGGTGTAGGTGAAGCCGCGCAGCTTGGCGGCGATGATCGCCAGCTCGTCAGCAACGTCCTCGCTATCGAGGCCGGGGGCGCCGAGGATGCGCGGGCGGACGCCGAGCTGCTGCTCGGCCGAGAGCAGCGCCTGCAGGCCGGTATAGGCGTTGTTGGCCGTCGAACCGATCACGTTGGTATCGGTCGCCTCGGCGTCCGCGCCCTCGGCGACCCGGACGATGACGATGATGGGCGAGCACTGATCGGCGATCGCGTCGAGCGACTGGACCAGCGTGCCGTCCTCGCCGGCCTTGCCGAGCGCCTGGCGCACATCCGTCACCAGCACGGCCTTGTTGAGTGGGAAGGTCGCGACATCGGCATCTTCGCCGGTGCAGACCATGCCGATGATCTGGGTCGCGGTCTGCGTGATCGCGCGGGCGCCGGCGACGGGCTCCACGACCCTGATGCCGTGCTGGAGAGGGGCGATGGCCATAGGTGTGCTCCTGTCAGTTCGTGGCGCCGGTGAGGCGCAGCGGGAGGGTGAGGCTGGTGAGACTGTTGGGGCTGGGGCGGTCGGTACGGTTGCCCTCGAGCGTGATCTCGAAAGCACCAGGCGTTTCGGCGTTGGGGACGATCGACACGCGGGTGAGCGCGATGCGCGGTTCCCACTTCTGCAGGGCAACGGCCGTCGCCGCGTACATCCGCAGGCGGGTGGCCGGATTGAACGGCGCATCGACCAGCTCGAACAGAGCGGAGCCGTAATCGCGCAGCATGACACGCGAACCGATCGGGGTGGCGAGGATATCGCCGATCGACTGGACGAGGTGCGCGTCGCCGGCGATCGGCGCCCCGGTGAGGATGTTCATGCCCTGCATCAGGCGAAGGCCCCGTGGGCGGCAGCGACGATGACGAGCGCGCAGATGATGATCGCAGCCCAAGCCACGGCGATGCAGGAAAGGATCTCGCGCGCGTCCGGCGACAGGTGCAGGCGCTTCATTTCGGCTTCCCGCTGTCATCGGTGCCGGCCTTCACCTTATCGTGGACGTGGCCCTTGCCGCTGATGCCGGCCGCGACGACGTCCTGATCGGCGGAGATCGTGCCGGTGGAGGTGAGATCGCCCTCGATGGCGACGTCGCCCTTGATGGCAACGCCCCCGTCCGCGACGATCCGCACCGTGGCGCCGGCGGGGAGCAACACCTCAAGCGCGTGGCCCTCCGGATCGTAAGCCAGCGCCGCGCCGTCGCCGAACTGGACGAGTTCGCGCAGGCTGTTGCCGGGTGCCGGGTTCGCGGTGCTGACGATGCCGCGAAGAGCGACACCGGCGGCAATCTCCCCCTCGCAGCAGATCAGCAGCACCTGTTCGCCGACCGTGGGCGGCGACCAGGTGCGCGTAGCGCCGGAGCGGCCCTCAACCCAGCGGATCGGGCCGGTGGTCAGATCCCCGGCCTGCACCGTGCACCGGGCGCCGGCGAGATCGACGGACGCGACGGTGCCGAAGCGGATCAAGTCGCCGAGCGAGCGGTGATCATCGGATGGGCGCATGGCGCGCCATCGTTGCGCCGAGCGCCGACAGGATGCGCGGGGATGCGGTTGTGGCGGCGGCGCTTACAACGCAGGCTATGCCGCCAGTGCCGCCCGAATCGCATCCATCCCGGCGACGATCTCGCTCGCCAGCCGATTACCCGCGTAGGCGTGGCCGTTGAGCGTCCAATGCGTCGCGTCGGCGCACCGCATCCAGTCGGCATTGCCGTCGCCGGTGGGGCCGGTCACCAGCCCGGTACCGGTTATGAAGTTGCTCGCGATCGTCGGGCGGAAGGCGAGCAGCTTGTCGTTGCAGGCTGCCACACCGGCGCTGATCGCATTCTCGACGGCAACCTGATTGGCGACCGCGCTGGCCGATGCGTTCGTGAACGGGCCGAGCACGATGACCGGGAGATGCGGGCAGGCAGCACGAATCGACTGCAGCAACAGCGTCACCCTCGCCTTGATCGTCGCCGCGCTGAGCGTGACCGGCGGGGTTTCCGAATTGGTGCTGCCGAAATTGAAGATGTCGTTCGCGCCCATCGCGATCACCGCGATGTCGAGATTGTTGCCGGTGATGTCGCTAAGCCGCTGGTTGAGGTTCGGAAACGACCCGCCCGACTGCCAGAGCCAGCCCGTGCCGGAGAGGCCCGATTGCCAAAGATCGTCGATTCCGAGAAGATCGCCCGCGATCCGCGCATAACCGTCGCATAGCTGGCTGAGGCCGGCGCCGATCTGTGCGTCGGTCGGGCCGACAGTGAGGCTGTCGCCCGCGATCATCATCCGCAAGCCCGGCGCGCCGGCCCAGATCATACTGGTCGGATCCTTGTACCAACCCTTGAACTGAGTGAGGTTGTTGCTGCCGCTGACCGGCCCACCCTGCACTTCGAACTCGACGCGGCGCCCTGAATATCTGGGCGAGCCGAAATCGACCTTGAGATAGTTGAGGACGTTTACCGCGCTGGCGGTGAAGCCGTTGGCGTCTACGTACTGACCATCGACGATCAGCCGCAGCTTGACCAGCTTTGACTGCATGAATGCGAGGTAGATCACCTGTGCGGTGGTCGAGAAGATGATGCGGTGCGCCGTCTGGTAGGAAGAGCTTCCGCCCGTTTGCGCACCGATCGTGCGGGTGACGCCGAAGGGGAAGATCGAGCCGGCATTGTAGCCGAGCCAGCCGCCGGTGACCTTGCACGCCGACGCATAGCTAGCGGCCGAGGTGACACCGTTGGGAAACGCCGCGTACGGAGCGGACGGCGCGACCGTGCCGAGCGTGAGGGTCGGCGGAGACGCCGGGGCGCCGCTGCTGCGAACGTTGCCCTTCCGCGCGGCGTCGCGACCCGCCATGAAGCGGGCGTAAAGCCGCTCGAACCGCGACGACGGCGTGTCGCTGCCGGCGCTGATGGCCTCAACATCCTCGCGAAGCTGATCCAGCTCGGCGTTGACGTTCGGATAATATTCGACGTCGAAACCGATCTGGAGCTGGCTGTTGGTCGTGGGCGCGCCTAGCTGGATGCCGACAGCAGACGTCGGGCTACTCTGTCCGTTGATGTAATAGCCGGCTCCATCTGCTGCGGCCGCCAGGAAGGTAACGGAATTGTGCGAGGGCCCGTCGGCCGATACGGAGGCTCCGGGATGAAAACCCCTGAATTCACCCTTGGCTAGCGCTGGATAGACCTCGAGCAGGCCATCTGCGACGAGATCGTAGCTGAACGGGCCGGGGGCGACCGTGATAATACCAAGCGTGCTCGCGACGCTCCCGTCCACCGAGCATTTCCGGATGAGCAGGAGGGCCGGTGCCGTCTGCGGGTTATACCCCCGAACGCGCCGGATGATGCCCGGCCCGGGCATAGGGTCAGCGTAGAAGAAACTGGTGACCGACGCGATCGTGCCATTGACCGGAGCGCCCTCCGGACGGCCAACTGTCTCGTGTTCTTTGAGGCCTGCGGAGATGGCCGCGAACTGCGCGTCCAGCCCGTCGACGCTGGCCTCGATGTCCTTGACGCGCTTCGCGGTCACATAATCGTAGTGGAAGACGATGCGCACTTCGACGCGATTGCCGAGCGTCGGCGCGGCCGAAGGATCGAAATGATCAGCATCACCCGCCTTGAAGCGGTAGGGTGTCTCGGTTAGCCCAGCTCCGCCCGTGTAGTTGACGCAGCTGTCACTCGAAGCGAGCACCCCGCCCGTCCAGATCCCGACGAATTGTCCAGGCTCAGGTGAGATGTCTGAGAAATCTTCGCCGTCCAACTCGATCGAATATGCGCCGGCCGGCACGGCAATCGCCAGCTCGTGGAGCAAGGCCCCATCGTCACCGGCGAGCTTGAGCTTGATTGTGCCGGCCGTTCCCCGATCGTTATGACCTTCGATCGTGGCGCCGAAAGGCATGTTCTCCAGCGGCGCGGCGAACCAGTATGTCCCGTTCGTGGCCTTCGCCGATCCGGCACCAGGCGTCGATTGGCTTCCGACGATCTCGTCCGCCTGGACAGCGTCCGCAAGAGCATCGAAGGATTCGGCAATTTTCGCATCGATCGCATCGATGCCGAATTTGCCGCTGCTGTACGATCCATCCGGATTTTTCCGGATGGCTGGGATCGCATCAGCGCGCGTCAGCTCGCCGAGGTCGGCATAGGCAGAGATTTTCGCCATTTCTTAGAGAACCCCAATGATACGGACGCGCGGGAGAGAGGTGATGGGATCGGTACCGCTGCGGCTCACCTGCCTTTGCACGCTCACCGAATTGAGGCCGGGCTCGCCGGCGAGCTGGTACCAGATGTCCGAATCCGTGTTGGCGCCGGAGAGCTGGGTGGTGACCTGACAGTCGAGCACTTGGCTGAGCGCGACCGGATAGGCGATTGCCTGCGCGGCCTCGGAACCGTCGCCGCCCGCCGCCACACCCTTGAGCCACATTTCCACGCGGCCGTCGGAATATTGGACGTAGTTGGGCCCGCTGGCGACGATCCTGATGTATGCCGCGCCTTCCAGCCCATCGAGCTTGTCCGCGTCGATGCCGTTGCCAGCGCCGGTGTTGAGGACGGCGACATTGCCGAGGCCGAGCAACGCGCGGGTCGCCGTCGCGCTCACTGCGGCGAGGGCCGATTTGGCGAACGCGGTCGGCGACCCGGCGCCGAGCCGATCGTCCAGCGCGGCTTTGAGGCCGGCCGGCTGCACGGCTTTATTCGAAATGACCCCGGCGACCGTCTGAGTGCGCTAGCGA
>BACX01000032.1 GCA_000333335.1 Sphingomonas-like bacterium B12
ACGCCCGATCGAGGCGGCGCGCGCCGGCGAGGCGGGCCGTGGCTTCGCCATCGTCGCGCAGGAGGTGAAGGCGCTCGCCGGGCAGGCCGCGCACGCCACCGGCGAGATCACCGGCCTCGTCTCCGGCATGCATTCAGGCGCGAACGAGGCCGAGCAGAGCTTCGCACAGGTGACGGCGGCGATCGGCGAGCTGATCGAGGCGGCCGCCGCGATCCGCGCGTCCGTCGACGAGCAGCGCCAGGCCGCGACCGCGATCGAGCGCAACGCCGACGAGGCGGCGGCCGGCATGGACGCCATGGCCAACCGCATCGCCGAGGTGTCGACCAGCGCCAGCGCCGCCGAGCGCCTGTCGGGCGAGGTGAAGGGCGCGGCCGGCGCGCTGCTCCGCCACGCCGAGACGCTGCAGAGCGCCACCGACACCTTCGTGGCACACCTGCGCGCGGCCTGACCTCTCCCCTCCCTGGAAGGGAGGGGTCGGGGGTGGGTCTTGGGTCACGATACGGTGATCGATCGCGGTCAGGCCAAAGTCACGCGCGCCTCCCACCCACCCCTAATCCCTAGGGGATTTACGCCAGCGCCTGCCGCAAGGCCTTCCGCCATCCTTCGAGCGAGGCACGGCGGTCCGCCGACGCATGCGGCTCGAACCGGTCGAGCTTGCGATCGAGCTTCGCCACGGCATCCGGCCCATCCCACAGGCCGATGCCGATGCCAGCGAGCAACGCCGCGCCCAGCGCCGTCGTCTCCAGCATCGCCGGACGCTCCACCGGCAGATCGAGCAGATCCGCGAGGAACTGGCAGAGCCAGTCGTTCGCCGCCATGCCTCCATCGACCCGGAGCGTTTCCAGCCTGGCCGCGCCGTCTTCCACCATCGCCTCGGCGAGATCGTGGGTCTGGTAGGCGACCGCCTCCAGCGCCGCGCGTGCGACATGCGCCGCCGTCGTGCCCAAAGTCAGCCCGGTGATCAGCCCCGTCACCGGCATGTCCTGCACGGTGAATTCGTAGATCGCCTCCATGCCGAGATCCTCGAAGCCGACGACCTTGCTCGCCTTGATGGCCCGCGACACCAGATAGGCCGCACCGCCGACCGCCATCAG
>BACX01000031.1 GCA_000333335.1 Sphingomonas-like bacterium B12
ACTAGCATCACTGNCCTGCNGAGCAAGGTGGCCGTGGCAGCGCTGGTGTTCAGCACGACGCCGGTATGGCCCGTGGCCGCGCCGGCAATGACCAGGCTGTCGGCCGCCCCGTTGGCGCCGAGATCGAGGCCGAGCCTGGCATTGCCCGCGCCGACATAGGTGCCGGATAATTTCAGAGTGTCGCCGGCGACCCCATTACGCAAGTCGACGAGGCCACTATTCTCGAAGCTTTCCAGCCCGAGGAAGGCGACGGTACCCGGCTCGGTGCCGGTCGCTGCGATCAGCGTGCCACTGTTGACAAACCGGTCGTTGCCCGAGCCAAAATCGCTGTCTTTGGTGGCGACGAAAATACCCGAATTCTTCAGCGTATCGTCGTCTCCGGACAGGCGCACCGCACCTACGATCTTACCGCTATTGTTGACCACGACCTTGTTGTCGTAGCCCCCTGTATAATAATCGGGCGCACTCAGAGCCTCGATCGCGTAGCCGGTCCCGCTTGTCGTGATCAGCCCCGCATTGTTGACCGTCGCACCACCATGATAGAGCGCGAGCAGCACGCCGTCGCCCGCGTTGCTGATGCTCAGGTCGTGCTGACCACCGCCCGTCACGCTTCCGCCGCTGGCGACGTTGACGACATTGTTGCCTTCGAACGAAGCGATGACGATACCGCTGTCCGCGCTGGACTTTACGCTGCCGGTCACCGTGACGGCCGCGTCGCCGCCGTTCGTATGAGCATAGATGCCGGTGCTGCGACTCTGGACGTTGCCTGCCTCGATCGCGATATCGCCGAAGGTGGAGGTGGCGATACCCGCCGACCCGGCGCCCGTCGTCGTCACATCGCCGACCTTCACGCTCGTGGTACCACCGAACTGGTAGTTGACCGCAACGACACCATTGGCATGCGCACCGCTGGTCGCAACGGTGCCGGCGGTGAGCGAGACGCTGTCATAGCCTGCGTCCGCCACCTTGTCACCGCGCCCGCCCCGATCGCGCCCCGCGATGATGCCCGAGGCATAGTCGCCGGAGGTGCTGATCGCACCGGTACTAAGGACGGTCACGTCGCCAGCGCGCTGAATGGCGCGGATACCATTGGCGCCGAAGCCCGCCGTGCTGATGTTACCAGCGTTGGTGACGGTGATGTCGCCGCCGTTGCCCGTGGCGTAAAGCCCGTGTGCAAACTCCCCTTCCGTCGACACGGCGCCGCTGTTCGCGATCGTGAGATCGCCGGCCCCGAATGCCAGCACGCCGTAGCTGTTGGCGCCCTTTGTGCTGACTGGCCCGGAGGACGTGATGTCGACGCCACCCGCCGAACTGAAGCCACGGATGCCGGTCGAATAATCCCCTGTGGTGGAGACGGCGCCTCCGGCCGAGATCACCGTCTTGCCGCCGACCGCGGCCGCATAGATTCCGGTCGCGAGATCGCCGGTGGTCGAGACCGCGCCGGTGTTGGTGATG